>DAOM01000067.1:17435-25534 GCA_002501855.1 Candidatus Nitrosopolaris nunavutensis | reverse complement strand
GGTGCAATCACGCCCCATACGCCGTACGGCTTCATAACGCTTCTGCTGGCTTCTGCAGGATATGCGCTCCTAGTTAGAGTTGAGTACCCTTCATTCGTTTCCATGCACTCACAATAATATCTAATAAAATCGATGGCTTCATCGACATCTCCTATCGCTTCATATCTGTTCTTGCCATTTTCATAAGACAACCACGCCGCGAGCTCAAACTTACACCGGCTCAATACATTGGCTCCTGCTCTGCAAATCTCTATTCGTTTTTTGTAATTTTGTTTGCGCCACCGGTTAAATGAGTTTCTAGCGGCATTGATGGCATTACGTGTGTCTTCGACACTAGATCGTGGTAAATATCCTAACACTATTCGAGTATCGATAGGTGAGAGATGAGTGAATGTAGAGTCCGTCTTTATTTTCGTACCACCGATAATCAGAGGATACTGTTTCCCAAATTCACTTTTGACATCTCGAATTGCCCGTTCATACTGGTCATGAAAAGATTCCTCTTCTTTTGAAGTGATGAATTTTTGAAGAGTGTGTTCATTTTCAAATGGCATGCACTGGATTATGACAACGAACCTTAAAAATTATCATGTTTTTCAACAGAATGAACTATTTGCCGTTTTCAACAAAATCAATTACCATCATCATTATGCAAGTGAGAAATATTTTCGCAGCTTTGCATACTATTGCGAAATGCATCCATAGTGTGGACTGGTCTGTCAAAGAATATAGGCAAGTACTCGACATAGTTTTTAGGTACTTGACAAAAGGGGGGGTTTAACTGCAGTGTCTGCAGATTTTAAAACCATGATCGAGTCGCTTCTCAGCCAGAAGCCTGAGATAAGTCTTGAGCAGGTTAGAGAGTTGATTGATGAGAAGAAGCGCAAAATTGGGGCTGGGTATCTAACAGATCAAGGTGCTTTATTTTTAGTGGCTGCCGACGTAGGTGTCTCTTTGGGGAATGTCAAGCGAGCAGATGGTGCAATCAAGGATCTATTTGTAGGCGCAAAAGATGTGAGTGTTGTAGGTCGGATCATGAATATCTATCCTACGCGCAAATTCCTTCGAAAAGATACCAAAGAAGAGATCAGAAATCGAACATTGACTATCTATGATCACGAGTCTGCCGTTCGAGTCAAATTATGGGATGATCAAATAAGCTTACCAGATGAAGCGCGCTTCCGCCCTGGGGGGCTAGTAAAGATCTCTCGCGGATACGTAAAATCAGGTTTTGACGGGAGACCCGTGATTAACCTCTCTTCTAGTTCTCAGATAGAAGTCTTAGAAGAGGAAAACGCTTCTATTCCAGACATTGATTTCATTACGATAAAGGTCGATGATGTACACGAAACACGACAAAACGTGGTAATCACCGGCTTTGTTGGTTCTAGCCCTAGAATTTCTCAGTATGATAACCCCCGTGGGGAGATGACGAAGTTGCTACAACTGCAGCTTTCCAACGAAACGAAAACTCGAAACTTGCGGACAGTAATCTGGAATGTTGACGAGAGCAAGATTCCCAAAATCTTTGATACGAACGCAAAGATTCGGTTAATTGGAGTTAGGATTAAAGAGGGAAACCCACAATATGGAACCGGCGACTTTGAAATTCACGGTGACGAAGGGACTGCGTTTGAATTCTTCGGGACTAAAACGGACATCGAAATAATGACGTTGAGAGTAGTTTCGTTCGGTGGAGAAACTGGCAAGGGAAATGTTGCTTGTCTCGCGGTGGACAAAAGCGGTAAATTCGTACATCTGACCATAGATAGTGCTTTGCTAAGCAGTCCGCTCATCTCAGACTCCATGATAGAATGTGTGCCAAGCCGTATCTTTGGGAACTCTATGCTTCTTTACAAAGATGATTCATACATCAGGGGAATCGAGGACGAAGCGTCGTTTCCAAAAATGTCGGTGTTCGAATCAAAAATCAAAGATGTTGAAATCTCAGACTCTCCTTACATTTTAGAGGCGATCGTCTTACAATCTCCGAATACGACCGAAGTAAATACTAAAAACGGTGAATTAGTTACTGTAAGCGACACATTAATTGGAGACGATACAGGTGAAACTCGACTAGTAGGCTGGCGCCAGCAAAGCTCTTCTGTGACCAACCTGGTAGTAGGTGACCGGATACGAGTTCTGGGCGCGACAGGAACTAAAGGGATGAGTGGCAAAACGGAGCTTACGTTAAAGCCGGACTCTTCACTAGTCAAAATTACGTAAGCGTAACATAACTAGCTCCTAGGCTGAATTAGTCGTTCCAGAAACCGCGGGTCAGCACATACTGCTTCTCAGCCTCATACACACTTCTGTAAATTCCATCATCGTCGATATAGTTACGAAGGATGCGAGCCGCGGTATCGGCACCTACTCCGTAACCTGCCAATACTATCAGCGCCTTCTTGCCAAAATTGTTGATAAGTGAGGCAACTTTCCATGCACGATCGAATCGGTGCTCTTCTTCAGGCTGTAATTTACTTCCATTTAGTCTCTTCGAAATAATCTTTGCTAGCTCATTATCAGACCAGAAGGTTGCGGTAATCAACCTCGATCGGCAGAGCGGACAAAATAACTTTTCAGGTATTTGTAGCGTATCGATTGTTCTTTCCCACTTTGCACAGCGTATGCAAATCAGTTTTTGCTTAGTTTTTTCTAGTCTTTCTTTTACGAGTTCAATGATCCCTCTTTCAACGCTTAGTGGGTTTGCAGAAAATTTTGCATGGTGTTCAAGTATTGGTTGTGCCAAGTCCGAGAAGTCAGTTACTTCAATCCAATGTATAAGGCAACATCCAGTCTGTAAACTCTGGAAAACTTTTGTTGTTTTTTCGATGTCGTATTTATCGTGCATTAGCTCTCTTATTGATTCCTTACTGATCGGTGTCTTCGAATACCTTTCGTATATTAGACGGGCTACTTTCTTGTCGTATAAGACATCTCTGTTAATCATTCCGAATCTCTTTGCGACTGCCCATACCTTCCAGTTCATGACATGAGTACCTGCAAATGAAGCAATAATGACAGATTCAAATTCATATGAATCTCTAAAGACGCTGTCTATGTGGGCTTTTCCAATTCTGGCATTTGACGTTAGCATGATTCTATAGGGGTCAGATCTAGTCTCGACTATGTAGCCGAGCTGTGAAGATAGTATAGTAGAAAGAAGAGTAGCTATCGTGTTGTTAACTTTGGTACCAAACATTGAATGAACGACGAGGGTGTTTTTCGTAATACTGCTTTCGATCACAATGTTATTCGAGTCGGGTATCACTCCTAGAGCATTTACACTATTCTGTAAGGCATGATTGGAAAGTTTGAGTATGCTTCTCATTGCATGTTGACGTACAGTACCCACTTCTTGTGCAGTTGCGTAGTCTACTGGGATCATTTCGCCCACCCAGTACGGAACGTTTATTGCAACGCCACGTAGAGGTTCCACGTTGACTAGCATTCTTTTCTCGTCGATCGAAATAATTCTCCATTGGGAACCCTTAAGAACGAAAACATTTCCCTTTTCAGCGTAGTCTTCTACAAATTGCTGGTCAAGTGTTCCTACCTTCCGTTTAGTTATTGTATCGATGACTTCGAATTTTAGTACATGAGGAATCATAGAAAGATTATCGAAGTAATACCGATAAGCCTTAATTCTCCGGCGGTACGTACGTGCTTCTCTGTCAAATTTGATTATTCCATTGTTGTCAAGAATCTCAACGCAACTTTCTAAGTCATAAATGCTAGTGTGACTGAACGGGTATGCTCTCGTTATCAGATCAAATGCCTTTGGTAGCTCAATCATGCCCTTATTCTGCAGACACAAACCCACTAGATGATGGGCCACGACATCAAGAGCGTTGACATGCATCGTTTGTTCCTCAATCGAACCCCTTTTCATTCTTCGAATTATTGCTAAAGCTTCTAATTCATCGTCAGCGTTGTTTGTTACAATCAGTCCCTTTGCGTGGCTTGTTTGCCTGTGCCTGCTACGGCCGACCCTTTGTACTAACTTTGAAACCTGTCGAGGGGATCCATAATGCATCACGAGATCTATAGAACCAATGTCCAATCCAAGTTCTAAGGACGAGGTACAGACGATGACACCCGCATCACCTACTCTTAGTCTCTGTTCTGTTTCCTGCCGCATTTCTCTGGATAACGAGCCATGATGAACATCGACTTTCACTTCACTTTGATTTTTTAAGACCGTAGCTAGGTACTCTGCTTCATCTCTTGTATTGGTAAACAACAGAACAGACCCGCTTATTTTGTTTGATACGATATATTCTATGATAAAATGCGCCACGTTAGTAAACGACCCCTGGATATATTCCAAACGAATATCATATTCTCTACCCGATCTGTCGACAAGCACGGCATGTTTTCTGTTAGTTCCGGAAACGAATTTTCCGGCTTCCGCTAAATTTCCAACTGTAGCTGACAAGCCAATTCTGGTAACACGTTCTAAGCTAGCCGCTTGTAACCTCTCTAGTCCTATAGACAAGTGTGCGCCGCGTTCATTAGCAATGAGCTCATGAACCTCATCGATTATTATCCACTCAAGATTCTGCAGTGCTAGGAGCATTCTCTCACTTGAAAGAACAACACCGAGGGATTCCGGTGTAGTAATGAGGATATCCGGCGGCGATTCTACAATTTTTTTCTTATCCTTAGTCGTAGTGTCACCGTGTCTAATTTGCACTCGCAAATTTTCCGATTCAGCGTATCTGACAATTCTTCTGAATACATCGTTATTCAGCGCCCGTAACGGGGTGATGTAGATTGCTCGAATTTTGCCTGAGAGTCTGGCGCTAATCGACAACATAGTGACCACTGGCATGACAGCCGCCTCTGTTTTGCCAGCACCTGTAGGTGCAACTAAAAGGCAATTGATCCTCCTAGCGACAATCGGTAAGGCTTTTTGCTGGATAGTTGTGAGAGATTCGAATCCTTCTTTCCTGAATTTTTGGACTAATAACTGTTCTATTGAATCACTTTCATTCAATGTCAGTATTTGTTCCTGGATGCGCTGCCTGTCTTTGTGATTGTGGTTGAGGTTGCTGACGTTTCGCTTTCGAACTGGACCTTTCATAAACCATTGTGCCGATCAGGCCGACTATAAAAAGCCCCACAGAAATCCATACAAAAGAATCGAAATTTGGAATTGCACCGGCTACCATGATAACTTGTGGCTCTACTGAGCAATAAATACATATACTTTTTACTTGCGACGGTTCAGAAATTAGGTGATGGTTGCTTAACGCCATCCAGCGGCATTACTTATTGAACAGCAAAAGCCATTTGCAAAGTAACCTTCAATTGGGCAGAAAATCCATTCAGCATGGAATAGACTATAAACAATGCTTACGGTTCCGGTTCTACTATTAGGTGGTCTCTTCGGACCTGGCGGTTTTGATTCCAATAATAGTCCTTTAGCGTATATTCTCTGGTTTGCACCCATTATAGTATTAATGATATACGGACAGAAATTTCAGGCATGGATGGTATTGGGTGACGTATCAAAATCACTGACCAGATCAAAAACTATGAAAGAGACGGCCAGAACGGAAGCAATTGATTACATCAAAACCTCAATTACGCCTGCTGCTGACCCAAGCGAGAGAATCGACAAATTCCTTGAGTATTTTGCAATCATGCTAATAGACCTTGATCCCCAAGGCATCATTCGAAAACTTGATCATGTGATGAGAACTAAGGATGAACGAATACGATCGGAAATCAAGAGGATGGCGGAAGGTATGACAGAATGGCATGCTTCATGCATCGAGAAAATTTTTGGAGGCCGCCACCGCTCTAAATATGATTTACAAGATCGTGAGGCACTTTTACCTGATGGGAAAACGGACAACTGGTATGTTCGTACTTGTACAACTGTAAATGGTAATGCCTTTACTGTTACAAGAAGCAGAGGCCTTAGAAAGCGCAATAAGCGCATTCAAGAAGGGACTACCGATAGGAGATGGCATTGGTCCGATGGTAGTCGGAAGAATGATGCTTGGAAAAGAAAAAAAACTAATCGCTAGAAACGGTATATAGCGAGGAGGTTCGTCTGGGAAGAAAATTGTATATGCTCAAGGCAGAAGGGCCTACAGGGAGCGTCGGGCGTCCTGGCGAAGCAGTTTACCGCTTGGTTGCAGAACTAGGTCTAAAGATAGATGCTATCATAATGATAGATGCTGCTTTGAAACTAGAAGGAGAAAAGACAGGGGCGATCGCTGAGGGCGTAGGTTCTGCTATAGGTGGTATAGATTCGAAAGGTACCAGATAGAAGATGTCGCAACTAAATTCAGTATCCCGATATATGCAATAATAGTTAAACAGTCTGTCCAAGATGCGATTACAGTGATGAGAAAAGAGATTTCTGATTCTTTTGATAAGTTATCTAATACCGTCTCCGCAGTCATCGAAGATAAAACGCTGGAAGGCGATTCGATTCTAGTTATCGGCGTTGGCAATACCGCGGGGGTAGGACAATAAGTGTTTTTTTTGGGAGAAAAAGGAAGGTCAATAGTCCTATAATTTACACAGAAGAGAGACAAAATTGCAATCACAAAATTAAGAGGATCTTTCTTGATGGCGACTACATCTATAAATCATGTTCAACTTGCAAGGCATGCTCCGGAATTGCCATTGCTACTGCAATATATGGCGAATATCCTGCAGAAAAAGAAAAGAGATCCGAAAGCTAGCGAACAAACGCCCACTCAGAGCGTCGTGACGTAAGTAAAGTTGCTAGATGGAATCAAGGTATGTTCTGCCTGAGAAACGATCTTTCGATTACCTTCTACTAGAATGGGATACGAATGCACATTTCTTTTCCTTACTAAAACTTCTATCAACTGACGGGCCTTTGGTTCATCGTATAAATCAGTAATCCACCTAATGGCGAAAGGCAAGGTTTTAAATTTATTCCACAACTGATCTAAGAAAATGTCGGCCTCTTGGTTCTTCGACGGTTTGCGAGAAGTTATGCTGAAAATGTTGCGAACTTTACCTTCGTATACTACGCCTTGGCCATCTTTAGTTGTGACGAAGGGTTCTACAGCGTAGGCTTGGTTGGAAGACAAGCTAAACGAAGGACCGATGGTTTTAATGTTAGGTATTGACCTACCAGCATGAATAGTATAACGTTCCAAGGAGTGGCCGCTCAAGTTTTGGATCGGTTTGAAGCCGTGTTTAACTATAGTACTCTCGATAACGGCCCCTATCTCATTAGATTTGGTGTCAGCCTTAGCCACCTTTACTGCTTCATTTAAGGCCATTTCGGCAACCTTCACCAATGCTTCGGACTTCGGATCATAGCACACGGTAACAGCCGTATCGGCAATATATCCGTCAACCTGTACCCCGATATCGATTTTCAAAATATCACCATCCTTCACTTCCAGTGTATCATTAGGTTCCGCAGTATAGTGAGCGGCGATGTCATTCAGGCTAACGTTGACTGGAAATGCGGGTGTACCCCCCATTTCTCGTATTTCAGCTTCTATTGATTCGCAGATACGAAACACAGTGGTTCCTACGTGATATTTTTTCCGAGCCCTTTCGCGTACTTCAGACGCGATCTTTCCCGCACGCTGATAGGAGTCAAAAAAATTCATGCGTCATGACGTTTTTGAGAAAGATGGTATATAGAGCTATTGCCGTCGAGAAAGTTAAAATTATATTGATGAAATAGAACCCTTGCCAAATAACATAATTTTTGGATTGGGGTCGTTGTCTAGCTTGGTATGATGCCAGCCTTGGGCGCTGGAGATCGTCGGTTCAAATCCGGCCGACCCCATTCAGACAAGATCTTCGAAATGAGTAAATATCCGAATTTGACTGAATTGAAGTAAATAATGAGGACTCTAAGGATAGAAGAAATAACCTATAAGCGCCTCACCTCTGTGTTACAAGATGTAATGGATTACAAGAAGAAGGATGTGAACTATGATGACATTTTAAATGAATTAATTGATGTCTATCAAGAAAATGTAGGGGGTAGTATTGGCGGAACTGTAGGTGGTGGTTGATTAATTAAATTGATGGCTAGAGCATAAGGTCGCCAAGTCGTCGATGCTATCTTCGGTATTATGCAGGTA
>DAOM01000067.1:0-17183 GCA_002501855.1 Candidatus Nitrosopolaris nunavutensis | reverse complement strand
GGGATGACTACCTTTGCTCCTACAAGATTCCCGCTCCATGTCTATGGTGTGGTATGAACTTATTTTCCGCGAAATTTTGGTTAAGATCTTAACTTCCATCTTCGAAATTCTTAATGTTACTTCGCTGGCTTTAAATGATAAACTTACGAACTTCCTTTAAACCATCATGAACAATCACGACAAGGTGTTCTTTATGGTGTCATGATCTTAAAGGATGTAGGATGTGATGATGGTATTTCCTTCAATGTTGGTAGTTTCTTCTTCCATTGGCTACTTTCGTCGTACTGTGACAAACAGGACACTCGGCCCATTTGTGGCCGCCAAAATACTCCCATTCAAAAGAACAGTTGCTGTAGCCGCACCTTACCCAGCTGCCTCTCGGATTCCCTTTGAGCGAACTATCCTGCATAGGTTTCCGCGACCTCCGCGCGGAACGAGGCAACAGTCGTCGCCAGTTGTTTAACATCGTCCTGAATATGTACCCCGTATGTGATAAAGATGTTATTATGATATAGCTGCAGGATAGTTCGCTTCTAGATTGAAAGAACTGCGATAGTTTTAAAAGCTTAAAGAGATGCAAATAGCATTAATGGCGAGAACAGTTTCGAGTCAACTACTAAAAGTTGGTGGAAAGGCGCCTGATTTCAGACTCAAAGGAGTCGACAATAAATTATATTCAATGAAGGATTTTAAGAGTGAGTCACTGCTCGTAGTCTTCATATGTAATCATTGTCCTTATGTAAAAGCACGGATAAAAGATATAGTTAGCCTGCAACAAATCTTCAGAACGGAAGAATTGCAGGTGGTTGGGATAAACAGCAATGATCCCAATTACGAGGGAGAAGGTTTTGACAAAATGGTTACCTTCTCAAAGGAAAACACCCTAAATTTTCCGTACCTTATAGATGACACTCAAAATATCGCAAAGGCCTACGGCGCAGTTTGCACACCGGACCCGTTCCTTTTCGACTCTGAGCTCAAACTCGTCTTTCATGGAAGAATAAATGATGCATTGGAGCCTGACATGCATCCCAAAGTACAGGTAATGGAAAACAACGTAAAAAAAATATTGAACGGCGAAAAGATAGAAAAACCTTTTGATCCTTCAGTTGGTTGCTCAATAAAATGGATTCCTGAGTCAGCTGCTTAACTTTTTATAGTCCGTACGTGCTGTTTCCTCTGAATCCAATGAAAATGCATCAGTTCTCGATATTCTAAAATGATGCAGAACACGTGCGACGTTTTGATAACAAATGCCACCGGAGTGGTGATTCCGAAGGTGGGAATAGTTCAAACAAATATTATGATTGAAAACGGCAAGATCAAGGCACTCACAAAATCAACTCAGAGCGTCCAAGCTTCAAGGAAAATAAATGCGGAGGGGAAATATGTCCTCCCTGGAATTATAGACCCGCACGTTCACTATGGCGTATACACCCCCATAGAAGAGGCAGCAAAAACGGAGTCGAAATCCGCTGCAATAGGTGGCGTCACGACCATGATGAGAATGCTCAGGTTGTACGATCTGTATGAAAATATTGAAAAGCATCTTCGGGCAAGCGAGTTCACACATCATGTTGATTATTCGATTCATGCATCGATCCTAAGACCTGAACAAATAAAGGATATTCAGTATTTAAAAAAGAACTTTGGAATTAACTCGTTTAAAATTTACGCCAACTTAGGACATGATGTGAATCATATTCTAATGGATATTGAACCTGGCACACATCAAACGGTGGAACGAGAGGTGAACATTAGTGATCAAATTATTTCAGACATAGTCCAGGAGGCATCCGTGAGACAGTCGCCTGTACTTGTTCATGCCGAGGACCAGGTCATGTGCTCGAGACTTCAAAAACAAAACCAAATCCGAAGCGAACTGACCGGAACGAAAATAACAAGTTTAAGGGTATGGTCAGAATGCCGACCGCCATCCTCTGAGGCGAATGCTATAGCGAAGGTAGGAGCATATGCTAGGGAGTTTGGCTCAACAATATACTTTGTCCATATAGGATCCGGAACAGCGTTGGATTCAATTCTAACAGAAAAAGAAAAAGGTAACTCGAATTTATATACTGAGACTTGTCCGCATTATTTGACACATACTAGTGATTTTTTCGATGTTACAGGTAAGGTTGTACCTCCATTGAGGACGAAAATTGACGTACAATCTATGTGGTTTGGACTAATGAATGGCATCATTGATACTGTGGGATCGGATCATGTTGCTAATACATTATTAATAAAAAGAGGGCAAGGAGACATATGGTCGGCAAGAGCAGGATTTCCGGGAATCGCCACTTTGTTACCAGTTTTGTTATGTAAGGGTGTAAATGAAGGAAGAATCAGTCTGGAGAGGGTTGCAGAAGTGACGAGCTATAATGCTGCAAGAATCTTCGGTCTGTATCCGAAGAAGGGTACCATAGAGAAAGGGTCGGATGCGGACGTGACAATTATCGATTTAGATTTTTTGCAGAAGGTCACCCCAGAGATCCTTCAATCGTACTCAGACTACTCAATCTACAATGGATGGGAATTGCGGGGTTGGCCCGTGTTCACTATCGTAAGGGGTCGAGTTATCATGGAGAACGGACACGTTGATAAAAACACTTGCGGGTACGGCGAGTTTGTTCGAACAGCGGCCTAATTTTTATCCTGTGTTGATAGCAGTAAGCCCGTTATCTGTTTGGTTGGATAATTTCGAAGGAACCATCGTTTTTTGCCTTGTAATATATGTTTGCCCTCGTAAAGAATCCTATCTCTAACACTCCAGGAATGCTCTTTAATTCGATCTCTTTGTTCCGAACGTTTCCAATTGAGTTGAACGAAGTATCAAGGACTATGTTTCCATTTTCGGTGACGTATGGATATCCCTTGTCCATCGTTCGTAGCTTTGGGCTTCCTCCAATTTCTTTTAACCTCTTCAACAAAAAGGTGCGAGCAAACTTGTGAATTTCTATCGGAACCGGTTGCGTCAACCGCTTGACAAATTTGGTATCGTCTGCTAGAATAACTACTTTATTCGCTGCTGAAATTAACACTTTCTCCCTAAGTAACGCGCCACCGCCACCTTTTATCATATTAAAATCAGAATCGATCTGATCCGCTCCATCGAAGACCACATCGATGTCTACAAAGCTACCTTCGTCTGCAATTTTGAGCCCCACTTTTTCAGCTTCGATTTTTATTTGAAGAGATGTTGTCACGAACTCAACTGACCTCTTGTATGGTAAATTCGCCAATTCCCTCACAAGAGTTGTCATAGTACTTCCGCTGCCTAAACCGACGACCTGGTTCGCTGTTACAAATCGCTTCACCGCATCTTTTGCACTGTTAATAAGTGCACTCTTTATGAGCGAGGACGCAGATGACAACTTCTAGAGCAGAGAGATGGCCACGTTAATATTCGTTTTAGGTACCGATTATGACTGAATAATCCACATGGAGAAGAACTTTATGTCGGCGCTTCATAGTAACTAGTCTTCTACTTCTGCTTCATTGAGAAACGAAAGAGCATCACGGGTCTTGTTGTGGGGATGGCTTTCCCGATCTACATCCAAGTCCGAAGAGGGAATGGCAACATTCTCTGTAAAACCATCGGGCTTTATTTGGTCAACTTGTGTCACGATATCGTCATCAACTTCTCCAGCGTGTTCTAGGCGAGTTAGGGCCTGCATAACTTCCTGTTGAACCTCTTGGATATTTTTATCCTCCACTCTAACCGAAGCCGAGTCTCTCTTATCTTGTCTTTTCTTCTCACCTATTTCGGAATATTCCTGACCCCTAGCTTCTACTGTAGCGTATTTTCGCTTTGTTACATGGAAGAGGGAATCCAGTGGCATCCCGCACTTCTTGGATATTTCGGTGAGCCTTCCTTCTATGGTTTCGATCCTTTCTTCCAGTAGGGAAACAAGTTGAGTGCGCATGTCAGATAGCTCTGTAAAGTCAACCGCCAATTGTAATTCTCCTATTTTTTTATTAAAGGTGTCTAGCTGGGATTTGTATTTTAACAAGAGCCGGTCCCGTTCGATCGCACCTATCTTACCTTTTTGAACAGCTTCATAAATGTTGGTAATCGAGTGTGATAGTATGCTTTTCTCGAATTGCAAGGCTTCGATTTCTGATCTTGTGGCATTAATTGGTTTTACAACCTGATTACGTCTATGTTTTAGGAGAGCCAACTTACTCTCGGAGTGTTTCCAAAAAGTAAGAGCCGATATCGCCCCAGCCAACGAAAAGCACACGAGGACAAGTATTTCTTCAATCAAATGTCGAGATTTATTCCTGACGTGATATAGTTAAATTTTTCTGATTCTGCAGGCAGACAATTTTGGCAACCTTCTGACCGGGAAATAGACAAAGAAATAACTATTTTATCATATCACTCGACGCTTAATCCAGTTGTATTTTCTCATTCTGGCATCCGGGAAACCACATTTGGCACATTCCTTCCCACGTTTGTGAAAAGAATTATGGCCGCATCTCCTGCATCGGATGTGGGTTTTTTTCCTCGTGAAGTTCCCCATCGAAGTGGTGCCTTTGGTCATTATAACTCACCCAGGAAGTTTTACACTGGTGGAGGCGATATTATGACCACATTGTCACCTCTAACGACAATAGTCCCCAAGTCGTTAGATTTACCCTGATCCAATATTTCTACAGATTCTTCCAGCAACAGATTCATATGCTGATCGAATCCGTGAAGATTTCCTCTGATAACTTTTCCGCCCTTCAGTTTTATAAGCACAACTTTTCCAAGACTCTCATCCAAAACTTTCACTGCCATGTCTACCGACAAGAATAATGTCTACCTATAGGTATGGCATAAGGGAGGTATATATTAAAATTTCATTCCTGAGGTAACTCTGAAATGATATGCACAATATTCCCGACTATTTCATTTAGGAGTCTATCACCTTTTTCTTTACTTGCGGTACGAGGCTCTCCCCATACCCCATTACCGGTCACCTGGGGAAAAGAACCAGGTGTGGTAGTTATAGTTGAGTATGCAATTCTTGATTTAGACAGCCTCTTGAGATTTGGTTCTGCTTTGTCCATTCGGACCAACTGGGGCGAAATGGCCAACACAAGGGACGTTTCGACTTCGCCTGCGTGATCAAGTTCTTTTTGCATCCCACTCCAGTAATTAATTGTATATATACTGCTCTTAGTGCGGATCTTTGCGTCTAGATTCTGTGAGATGTATTGTAGGACTCCGATATTTCCATGGTGACCATTGATAAATATGATCTCTGTTAACCCTTGGCTTGAAAGTGAAACACAAACCTCGCACAGCACGTCAGATAACGTGGAATTTCTCAAAGATACATTAAACATTGGAATATGTTCGAAAGATACTCCGTACGAGATTACCGGCAAAACGAAACATTTAACTGCATCGGCCACTCGGGTCGCGACCCGTTCTGAGATTAAACAGTCAGTAGACACAGGTAGGTGAGCACCGTGTTGCTCAAGTGAACCTACGGGTACTATTGCTCGGCGGGTTCTTTTGAGACATTTACGAAACTCATAATGGCTGATGTTATAGATAGGTATCGACATCTTTTAGGACTTCACCAGATCCTGCTCATTTATCAACTTTACATCACCATAGGTCTAGAATCCAGTTTGATAGTTAAAGGGGCTGCTTCGTACTTTGAAAAATAAAATGGCGTTCAGATGTTTCCTAGAATATGAACCCTCCCCCAGTAAATCTCCAGTTTTCCTTCAAGGTATAATTTAGTGGCTTTAAGGAGAGTTTCTGCTTCTAGGGATTGTCCTTTCTGTCGTATAGTGTCAAGCGTATCCAGTTCTTTAACTCTAAAAGACTCCTGATATATAATGGGCCCTTGGTCAAGGTCCTCCGTAACAAAATGCGCCGTACACCCCACTATCTTCGCTCCGCGCTCATATGCCTGTACGTAGGCATAGGCTCCAGGAAACGCAGGCAAGAGCGATGGATGGATATTAATAATCCTGTTAGGATACCGCCAAACGAAATTAGGGCTTAATATACGCATATAGCGTGCGAGAATAATGAGATCAATGTTGTACTGTTCCGTTAGTTTCAATATTTTGTTTTCAGCAAGAATGGAATCTTGTTTGTCATCGACGATGTGAAACGGTATCCTATTTCCGTCAGCTATTGGTCCCATGGTCCCTTCGCTGCCTATAATAACCGGTATATTGGCGTTGATTAAGCCGTTCTCCTTGGCTTCTAAAATCCTTAGGAGACAGTTTGGTTCTTTGCTAGCAAAAATCGCTATGTTTCTGAGCCGACTCGGCTCTTCATAGTGGACTCTAATTTCCATCCCCAATTTTTTTGCTAGCGAACGCATTCCAAGGTCGATTTTTTTTTTGTCGATCGTTTGAAAAGAGGCCTCGAGTTGCATTCCAAACAATCCCCTTACAACATTCTGATTAACCTTCTCGATATTTCCACCAATTGTGAATATGAAGTTCGTGACGTCGGCAACAACTCCTTTGCGATCATTCCCGACTACAGTAACTTCGATGAAGGTCTTCGGTACAACCATTGCTAGATGTTCAATCTCAAATCTTGGTGATAAACGTTCACCGTAAACAAACCTTTAAATTTCTAGCTATGAAAGAAAATGCAAGATATTTGACGAAAACATCTTGTAACGACCGACTTGACTTTTTAGGGAATAAAACATCTACAGATGGAATCATTGGCTCTAAAGAGTAGGACAGGACATTTGCTCCATGAAGCAACACGACAAAGGCAATAAGCAATATGACTATAACAAGCCAATAGGAAAGTGCGTAGTTTGTTATACACTGTCTGGTTGGCATTGTGGGGACTGCAATAATGATTTCTGCCAGAGTCATTTTCAGGCTCATAAAGAAAACAATAACTGCATCCACACCGTGCTGTAGAATCTTACCCAGATATGCACATCGCTAGATATTGGCTATTCAAATTATCTGAGTTCCTGCAGGGGTTGACAAATCTCTCCGGAACATGGGTACACCTAGTATGATTGAAAGAATGGTTGGGAATAGACAGAAGCTGCCTTCCTAATTTCGGATTCGCAGATTGCTTTCATTCTGCAGCTTATATCTCTCATTCCGTTGCGCTTATCGTCACTGCAAGGTCAAGTCCCTTGGCCATGCGGTACTCTTGTAAGCAGCTATATGGGTGCGGGGGGTGGGATTCGAACCCACGAATCCCTAAGAAACAGGGTTCTAGGAACCAGTCACTAATTCATCCACCTGGCTCATTCTAAGCCTCGCACATCTCTAATCGAGAGAAGACCTGCGCCGTTGGCCAGGCTTGGCAACCCCCGCATACTCAACCCCCACATTGAGCAATTTATCTATTATTCTACTATACTATGATGTTGCGGGGCTCATGCCGTTCAGCCTTCATTTACACATAGTGAGTGGGCCGCAAATCTAGATTCTTAATTAGCAATAATCGATCTTAGCCTAGGTATCAGGTTTGACATTGTTATAGGCTTCTTTATGAAATGCTCAACGTCTATGGAAGGTAAAACCTTACTAAACTCTTCTTTGGTAATTTCAAAGGCCGTAATGAATGCGATTTTCATTGCTGGGTTTCTCTGTTTTATATGTCGATATAATTCAAAACCATTCATTTTTGGCATTCTAATATCAGTGAGGACAAGATCATAATAGTCAGCAGGGTGGCTGTTGAAAGCGTTCAGTGCTGACTCGCTGTCGGAGAAAGCCTCAACTTTGAAACTTGCTTTCAAGTCATTTGATTCTAAATCTCTTTTTATTATACGTAATATATCCTTCTCATCGTCAACAACCATGATTCTAAGATGTGAGTTGCTCTGACCAGGCTGGTTGTTGAACATAAGCATTTCTCAAAAATCTCATATATATTACTATCATGGATGTGCTAAGGTGATCCTATCTTGGAAATGATCAAAATAAGTTAGCAACTCCTTATGTGCTTCAGTCATGATGTCATCAACTGAGCCTTTCCGGTGAATTGAACCACGATATAGGAATTTGTCTTATTCATCGTCGGTTCAACTTAATCTAACCAAAAATTTACACGGAGTTTGGAAGAACAGTCTCGGTGTCTTGGAAAACAGACATTGCTGGAATATGTGGAAGGATTTTCAGATGCTAGCGCTAAATCTATGCCAGGATTCGATATTCAACGAATAGAATCACAACAGTAATAAATTATTCACTCCGGTATCAAGGTGAAGGAAATAATGCCAGACAGTAATGGCAGGTTATTTGGAACTAACGGCGTCAGAGGAGTTTTTGGTAGTGAACTTACACTGGATTTAATCGTCGATCTTTCTTACTCCCTAGCGACCTACTACGAAAACGGCCCAATTATTGTGGGGTGCGATGGAAGGGAGTCTAGTCCCATTATCTCACGTATTGTCCGTTCGACAATCAACTCCGCAGGCGTCGATGTGCGTAATGCAGGTTTACTGCCCACTCCTTGTCTGCAATATGCCGTAAAGTTTCTTGACTACAACGGTGGAATAATGATAACAGCATCTCATAATCCTGCTGAATATAATGGGATTAAGCCAATCGCAGCGGACGGTGTAGAGATTTCACGAGAAGACGAATTAGATGTTGAAGCGATTTATTACTCAAAGAGATTTTCCAAAATCGATGGATATGGGCTGGATTTTCCTGACCCCCTGGTAATCAATTCTTACCTAAACGAAGTTACAAAGTTGATAGATATCCCGACGATTCGAAAACGAAGGTTCACTATTGCGCTGGATGCCGGCAATGGTGTACAGGCGACTGTCGCCCCCTTACTTGCCGAAAGATTAGGGTGTAAGATAGTTGCTTTGAATAGTACTATAGACGGCACATTTCCCGCACGAGAATCAGAACCCACGCTGGATAATCTCCAAGTTTTATCTAGCATTGTGAGAGGCACGAAGGCAGATCTAGGAGTAGCGTATGATGGCGATGGAGACCGTAGCATGTTTTGTGATGAAAAAGGAGTAGTACACCCCGGCGATAGAACCGGAGCCAAAATCGTGAATCATTTGTTAACTACGAAGCACAGAGGTGCGGATGTGGTATGTCCGATAAATTCTACGATGGCTGTTTCTATAGTAGCAAATGAAGCCGGCTCAGAAGTTATTCATACGAAGGTTGGGAGCGTTGAAGTATCACGAGAGATGGTCAAGAGAAAATCGATAATAGGACTAGAAGAAAATGGTGGTTTCATGTATGGGAAATTAAATGAAGTCAGAGACGGGGTCATGACGACAGCACTTGTATTAGACATGATGGCAACAGAGAGCCAAACGCTTTCAACTCTGATGTCATCGTTACCAAAAATATTTCAATACAAAGCGAAATTTAGATGCGACAAACAGAAAGCGAATGAGGTTGTGCAATCATGTATGAAACACGGCAGCTTTCAGAACGTTGAAACTTTAGACGGTGCAAAGATATGGATAGATAAAGAAACTTGGGTGATGGTAAGACCGAGTGGCACAGAGCCATTAGTTAGAATGTATGCAGAATCTACAGACGAGATGCTGTTGAATTCAAAAGTGAGAGAGTATAGGCGATTGATTGAAGGTACTATTAATAGCGCTTAATGAATCTAAAATAGACAACATTTTAATACTGTTATTTGCCTCTTAGAGAAGACCAAGATGATCCCAATGGGTGATAATTAAGCAATGAGTAAACCATATTATGTAAAGTTTGAAACTCCAAAAGATCTAGTTAATGCTGTATATGAGGCTGTACGTATAGCAAAGCAGAGCGGGAGGGTAAGAAAAGGCACCAATGAGACCACTAAAGCAATCGAGCGGGGTACCAGTAGACTAGTGGTCATCGCAGAAGACGTTGAACCTCCTGAGGTTGTTGCCCATTTGCCAATTCTTTGTGAAGAGAGGAATGCGGCATACATTTTTGTACCTAGCAAGCAGCAGCTTGGTGCGTCTCTTGGAATAGACGTGGGCTCTGCGGCTGCAACGATTTTAGATGCAGGAGAAGGTCAGCATATCCTTGAACAAGTTGTAAGCTCGATTACGTCTATTAAGGCTAAAACGTGATAGTCATTAAATGAGTAAGACATCGGAAGAAAGGGTTATTCCTGCTGAGGTGATCCAAATTGTTGGCAGAACGGGTATTGCAGGTGAGGTTATACAGGTAAGGGTTAGAGTCCTGGAAGGAAAAGACAAGGGCCGTATTTTAACTAGAAATGTCAAAGGTTCGGTCAGAATGAACGATATCTTGATGCTCAGGGAAACTGAAAGAGAAGCGCGGAAGATAAAGTGATATCTCGAGCATTATCATGTAGGTATAGGATATGAGCAAGACGGCGACATCTGTACGTAATTGCTTTTTCTGTGGCAGGCATGTGACTACAGGGCAAGGGACAATGCTTGTCAAAAATGACGGCTCAATTCAGTGGACATGTTCTAATAAATGCAAAAAGAATCTCCGGAAGCTGAAGCGTGACCCCCGAAAGTTCAAATGGACCACAAAATACGTGAAAGGTGGTATTAAGGTAAAAAAGTAACACCATGGTAGTGGAACAGACTCTTATCGTTGTTAAACCTGACGGCGTTAGACGACAGCTAACTGGCAGAATTCTGGCGAGGTTTGAGGAAAAAGGTTTTCAGATAAAAAATATGACGTCATTTAATTTTACTATAGAGAAGGCTCAAGAATTCTACGCACCGCATATGGATAAAGCATTTTTTAACGATTTAGTAAAATTCATCTCATCCGGTTTGGTCATTGCGTGTATAGTAGAAGGAACTAATGCATTAAATTCTGTAAGATTAATGATAGGAGCAACCAAATCTTTTGAGGCGGCGCCTGGAACCATTAGAGGTGATTTTGGAATTGGTCTAACAGACAATGTAATTCACGCCTCTGATTCATATGAAAGCTTCATAAAAGAGTCCCGAGTCATTTTCGATCGTATTACATAAGTGCAGCTCCGACAGCCCGTAGTAGTGGTTTTGGGTCACGTAGACTCTGGCAAAACTTCTTTACTAGATAGAATACGCGGGACGGCCGTCCAGGCCAGAGAGGTCGGAGGTATTACACAGCACATTGGGGCAAGCTTCTTTCCTATCGAAACGGTAAAAGAGATTACAGGACTGTTGTATCAAAAACTGGCAAAAGCTGAAACTCAGATTCCAGGTTTACTAGTCATAGACACGCCAGGACACGAGGTTTTTGCTAATCTACGAATTCGTGGAGGTTCAGCAGCAGATCTTGCGATAGTTGTTGTTGACGTAAACAAGGGATTTGAGCCTCAGACCATCGAAAGTGTGGGAATACTTGCAAAAAGAAAAGTGCCGTTTGTGATTGCTCTAAATAAGGTTGACGTCGTTAGTGGCTGGCGTAAATCAAATCAATCAAAAAACAAGGTCTCCTTCATTACGGATGAAATTAAAGAACAGGATAGTTCCGTGAGCACCCTATTAGATGAAAAAATATACGGGGTAGTAGGTGCACTTTCAAGAATGGGTTACAATTCAGAGGTATTCTGGCGAGTTAAAGATTTCGCAAAGGAACTAGCAATCGTGCCTGTAAGTGCAGTAACGGGCGTTGGAATACCGGAATTACTTGCGGTATTGGTCGGTCTTGCACAGCAATATATGGCTACCAAGTTGGAAAGACACGATGGAGTAGCAAGAGGAATAATTCTTGAAATCACCGACGAGGTTGGCTTAGGTCCGTCTGCAAATACTATTGTTCTTGATGGAGTATTAAGACAAGGCGATAATATTGTGTTGGCGAAAAGAAACTCTGCCATAGTTACTAAAATCAAGTCCTTGCTCCTACCAAAACCGCTAGATGAGATGCGAGATCCGAGAGATAAATTTAGACCAGTCACTGAAGTCATTGCAGCAGCAGGCGTAAAAATAACAGCGCCAGATCTAGAGGGTGTTCTAGCAGGTAGTCCATTATATGTGCTAAAGAGGGGAGAAAATGAAGAGAGACTCAAGTCAATAGTGGACTCAGAAATTAAAAGTGCCTTCATTGACACTAATTCTAACGGAGTTATAATAAAATGTGATACGATTGGTTCTATAGAAGCGGTTACGGACCTCCTCAAAAGGGAGAACATTACGATCCAGAGCGCTGATATTGGGCCTATTACCAGAAGGGATGTAATTGCAGCATCTGCAGTACGAGAGAAGGACAGATACATGGGCGTGGTTCTTGGATTTAATGTAAAAATTTTAGAAGAAGCACTTAAAGAATCGCAGGAACGAAATGTTAAGATCGTTAATGATCGAATAATATACAATTTAGTGAGATCATATACAGACTGGATTAAGTTCCAAAAAGAGCATGAAGATTCCATTTTATTTAACGAAATAGCACCGGTTTGTAAATTCCAATTTTTGAAGGGGTTCATATTTAGACGGAACGACCCTGCCGTATTCGGGGCAGAAGTTCTAGTCGGGAAGCTTAGACAGAAAGTGCGAGTGATAAATGACGGAGGCAAGAAGATAGGCATAATACATCAAGTCCAGGAAAATGGCAAATCGATAGAAGAAGCAACTAAGGGGATGCAGATTGCAGTCTCCATTAGAGGGCCAGTAATTGGAAGACAAATTAACGAAGGAGATGTTTTCTATACTGATCTTAACAGCAAGGAGGCAAAGCTGCTCTTAGAACGTTTTAAGGTACGACTGAACCCAGAAGAGGAAGATGTTTTTGGCAAAATTTTATCGCTGAAAAGAAACGAAGATCAGGCCTTCGGTTACTTATAAACTCGGGAATCGACTAACTTAAAACCAGACAACTTGTGAGAGACTATTGGTATTTTTGTAGTAATCCCTCTAAGCCTTTTTCTCCGACTGCGCCCACTGCCCTATCTATTGCCTTGCCATTCATGAAAATAATAAATGTAGGAATAGCATATACGTCAAATTTCATGGCAACCCCTTGATTGTCGTCGACATTCAACCTTGCGAACATTACTTTGTCGAGATACTTTTTGGCTAACTTATCGAAAATAGGTAGCATGAATTGACATGGCCCGCACCAAGTCGCCCAAAAATCCACCAACACGGGTTTGGTTGCACTCACTATTTCATCAAAATTTTTCTCAGAAAGCTCCATTAGAGCTTGCATACTATTACCTTTTTTTTCCTCACTCATTACACAAAAAGTAAAGCAGCAATTTGCTATTTAAGATTTTGTCATGAATCAATTGTCCGAGTATGACTATTTGGTCACTTTTGTAGCCGCGACGTTGCAATGTCAAAGGTCCAGCAAAAAGCGAATAGTCACATCTTTGCAATCTTGCTTGATTTCCATCTCATGATATGTTACCGCTTTAATCTCTATTTTGTAATGGTGCTTCTCTAAGTCGATACGTTCTCCCTTTGCGACTGCGTTGATCGAATATCTATCATTACATTCAGATATGATAACTTTTGAATCTGAAACGACGATATTGTCTATTAGCATTATTAGCATGACCTTCTCTAGCCAGTTGTAAAGCAAACTCTTAAGGTCATGTCCCTCGGCGTAGATCCCGACTTCCATATCGGGAATGACTTCAGATAATTCGAACATCGTATTGACGAGGCCCCGGGCAGAATTTGCAAAGGCATCTTCTAGTGTATTCCCATACGCCTCAACGATAACGTCAGTCATGTGATCTAAGTAGCGAAAGCCTGTCATATTGCCCAATTTTGCCTTATATCCTTATAATTGATCGCAAAATCTAAATGCCCACCCCGAATTTTCTTGAGTATGAAGTTAGAGCTTCCACGAGGGATGAGAGACCTCGAATCGGACGAGCTCCTTGGAATCACTTACATCAAAGAGAAATTCTTTGAGACTACGAGGCTATTCAACTTTAAAAGTATAGAGCCCTCTCCGGTCGAAATGCTTGCCACCCTTGAGGCAAAGGCCGGCCCTACGATATCCAACGACATATACAGTTTTACTGACAAAGGGGGGCGAAATATTGCTTTAAGGTTTGACCTTACCATTGGATTAACACGCTTTATTGCTTCGAGACGGGATTTGAAAATGCCGGCTAAAATTGCTGCATTTGCTGGCGTTTGGAGATACGACGAGCCACAGGCAGCACGATATAGGTATTTCCACCAATGGGATATAGAGATTTATGGCTCCTTTAGCTTGGAATCCGACGCGGAAGTAATAGAATTTGTTTCGATCTTTCTCAAGAAGCTGGGATTGAAGGTCATCATTGAGATAAATGATCTTCAGTTGACTGAGCAATATATTCAAAGAGTGCTCGGGGTTTATGATCAAAAGATTATCCGTGAAATGCTGAGAGCTCTGGACAAAGTTCCGAAGAAGGGCCTCGAAGAAGTTCTCAAAGAATACTCAAGCACAATAGACCCTACTCAGTTACACAGCTTACTAGATCTTTCTAGGATCAAGGGTAGTCTTGAAGAGGTTAAGTCAAATCTTGAAACAAAAGGCCTGATAAGCTGGCGAAAATTAGAAGAGTTAATGGATTCTTTGAAGTCAAGGAAAGTAAACGACACTAGGATCAACTTGGGAGTTGTGCGAGGGCTAGACTATTATTCCGGAATAGTCTTTGAGGCACTCGATCCTCTTGTGGATGTTGGTGCACTAGTCGGTGGGGGGAGATATGACATCTTGACGGACGCCTTCGGAAGGAAGGACGTCGGTGCCTCGGGTGCCGCTGGTGGAGTTGAAAGAATAGCGCTAGCGATGCAAAAACGTGGACTTTTGGAGCCACTAAAAACTCCGATAGTCTACGTTGCCCACACATCGCTTAGTGTTAGAAAACATGTTCTGGAAATAGTATCTGATCTTAGAAAATCCGGCATTTATACCGATTATGACATTCAGGGAAGGTCTATTCGAAGACAACTAGAAGACGCATACACTAAAAACTCACTTTTGATAGTTCTCGTTGTCCAAGGGGAAATAGAAAATGGACTTGTAACGCTAAAGGACCTGAAGGACCGTACCGAAACCAAATTAAATGTGAACCATCTGCAGGAAGCAGTCTGTAGAGTGTTCCAGCATGGCAAGTGAATCTTATTGGGGTCTTCTGAAAGAAATTGACTCTATATCATAAGTTTTCGATTCCATGCTGCTTCGTTATCGTACGTGTGAAACAGCACGTAGTACGTAAGTCGGAGATTCGCTACAAAATCGCCATGTAGGCCACCTTGGAGATTGTGTGTGTTTGTCCGTCCAGCTTCTCAACTAATTTTTATTTCCCCTTCTGAAGATTTGCGAAAATTTTCTCATATCGAACCAAGTAACAATTACTGAGTATAACCTAAAGAATTCATTTTTTATCTTATTTTTGGTCACAAAGATATTTATGAGATTGCTTTACCTCCCGTAGCAGCTGGCAAGAACGGTTGGTCGATTCTATCTCTCAGGACGTATTAATTATAGGCTCCGGTCTAGCCGGGTTGAGAGCGGCTATTTCTTCAGCCGCTACAAATGAGAAATTGGAGATCGCAGTGGTCTCTAAGGTCCAGGTCATGCGATCTCACTCTGTGTCTGCAGAAGGCGGAACTGCGGCTGTACTGTTCGAGGAAGAAGGAGACAATCAAGAATCTCACATCTACGACACTATTAAGGGCAGTGACTTTCTTGCCGATCAGGACGTTGCTGAACGACTGGTACATGATACGCCTTACGAAATTTATCAACTAGACCATTGGGGAATGCCGTGGTCTAGGAGAAATGATGGGAGAATCGACCAGCGCAATTTCGGAGGTTACTCATTCCCAAGAGCAACTTATGCTCAAGACAAGGTAGGATTTTACGAGATGCAAACGCTCTATGACACATCTCTTAAATTTGACAATATCCGTTTTTATAATGAGTGGTTTTGCACCTCCATTCTGAGTGATGAAAATAGTTTCCGGGGAGTCACTGCTATAGAAATGAAAACTGGGAACTTTTTTAAACTATTGGCTCCTGCCGGCATAATTTGCACGGGCGGAGCAGGCAGGATATACAGTTTCTCAACTTATGCATATTCTTCTACGCCTGATGGTTTGGATATGGCCTACCGTGCAGGAATAGGCCTTAAGGACATGGAATTCGTTCAGTTCCATCCAACAGGAATTTTACCTTCTGGTATACTAATTACAGAAGGCGCGCGAGGCGAAGGTGGATATCTTATCAATTCTGGAGGCGAGCGTTTTATGAAAAAGTATGCACCAGAAAAACTTGAACTGGCGTCTAGAGATATCGTTTCTCGTGCTATGATCCGGGAGATTCAGCAAGGCAGAGGCTTTAAACATGAATCCGGTGCGGACTGCCTAAAACTTGATCTTACCCATCTAGGGGCTGACCGTATAAAAGAACGACTGGCAGGAATTAGGGACATTGGAATTAAATTTTCTGGGGTTGACATAATTGATGATCCAATTGAGATCACACCAGTTTGCCATTATATGATGGGCGGAATTCACACTAATATCGATGGGGCTACTGAGATGAGAGGATTGTGGGCTGCAGGGGAGGTGGCTTGTAATAGTGTTCATGGAGCAAACCGGCTTGGTGCAAACTCAACTTCAGAGTGTCTTGTTTGGGGTCGAATTACTGGCGAACTTGCTGCGCGATACGCATCTAGCAGTAAAGCTGCCTCTGTATCTATATCTGTATCTCCACAGCAGGTCTTGGAAGAAGAAAAGAGAATTTATGATGGTATTTTCAGAGGAAGCGGGGAAGTGAATCCATATCAACTTAGAAGAGATCTGACAGATATTATGGATGCAAAGGCCCATGTCTTCAGGGATGAAGAAGGTTTGCAAGAAGGCTTAAGAAAAGTAATGGCACTGAAGAGCTCGTCGTGGAAGCATGTAGACGACAAAGCAAAAGAATACAACACTAATTTTATAAATGTGATGGAGATAGATTCTATGTTAAGGATAGCAGAGATTGTGCTAATGGGGGCTTTGAGTAGACAAGAATCAAGGGGGGCACACGCACGGACTGATTATCCTAGGAGGGATGACGTGAACTTCCTGAAACACACCTTGGCATATTATGGCATGCAGCCAAAAATCGCCTGGCATCCAATCACTATTACCCGTTATGCTCCTACGGAGAGAAAATACTAATGCGCACATCAAACCGAAGGGGACTTTTCAAGACAGCTGAGGAGGACCGAAACAACCGTGAGGGATTAAAGGGGTGGCTTAATCCGACGAGGTATGGCTGGGAGCGTGTGT
>DAOM01000006.1:2499-2756 GCA_002501855.1 Candidatus Nitrosopolaris nunavutensis | reverse complement strand
CCTATGGACTTAGCATCGTTAAATTCTATATAATAACGCAATTTTTACTAAAACTAAAAAAATGAAGTCCCATACACATTCCTGAACTTCTTGAACATTTGCACGCAATCATTGCTGTCGAAAGTATAACGTGTATCGTCAATAATCTCAACAATTATCCTTCCTTGATTTTCTGTCTATCTTTGCCAATTATTATCTTTCCGCACAAGGCACAAGTAATTTCTGATCTTTTCTTTGCCATCATTATTTGTGATGAT
>DAOM01000006.1:0-2227 GCA_002501855.1 Candidatus Nitrosopolaris nunavutensis | reverse complement strand
GTGATGATTATTATTACCTTTCCTCGCATTCTGAATTTCTCTAATTACTTGTTGTAAATATGATTTCATATCATCTTCTGTAAGAGATGATTGAACCCCGGCCTCTTCTGCTATTCTATCTTGATTACGTTTTGTGAATTCTATTACCTTTTTTTGTATCTCTTGCTCCATATGGGCCGAGCCGATACTATCTAACAAATTTGCTTCCTTCAGAGCGAAATTTCGAATTGAATTACGCAACCTTGAGTCTTCAGATATAGAAATCGCAGAAGAATAGATACCAATTAAAACCAAATAAGATGATAATCCCATTAATGAAACGCTCGCAAATCCAAATGGAGGGTACGGCTCATCAACAAAAACAATCGCCTGATTAGATACAAACAATAGAACAAGACCAATTCCTGAGATGATCATGTAATTTTGGATATCAGTACCACTCTGCCTGAGTCTTCTTGCTATCATCCAAAAAGCAAGTCCAAATAAGATAGCACCAACAGGTCTACTAAACGTGAAAAACAGTGTATACAAGTAAAAAACAGATACAGATTGTGAGAATAAGGAAAATACATCATAAAACAAAGGCAGAAATTGGATCAAAAAATAAGCCGAGGGAAGGCTGAGAATTATCCAATATCTGGCTCTTCCCAATCTTTGCGAAAGGTAGCGTAAAAGTAAAACAGTGGCACTCCAAGTCAACATGAATGACAGAATCGAGGAGACAACAAACCCAGAGTACAGGATATCTGTCACAGAACCCGGTGCAATAAAAGGAAAGAATTGAAGCGCCGGATGTGGACTTATGTAAGGAGGTAATTCCGTCAGTACAAGATCCACGTAAGCAATCGTGAGAATAGCGTTTAGTGCCAACATCGACGAAGACAGACCATATAACAATATTACCTTCTCCTTTCTTGTCTTGAACCATGAAAAGAATTTCTGCGCAAGCAAGCCTAACATAACTATCGACAGCACACAACTGATGCTAGTAACTGCAACTAATGTAATAACACTGTAACGGGATGTCAAGACCATTTGCAAAATAACGAACACAAGAATTGCAGTTAATATGTACTGTCCTACAGTAACAGATCTACGGGCCAGATTTAGATGCAACTCCTTACCCATCCTTCTCTTATTCGTAAATCCCTTAACGAATTTCAAAAGAAGGTACTGTCCAATCACATAAACGATTCCAATTCCTACAAAGAATGTGATACCCATATTCGAAATCAACTCATTGACAGATATGGAATAAATTTTGATTAGAGACAACTCTAGCATTAGCGATGCAAATATGATAGAAACTAGAAGGAAAACGATCTTGTTTCTATGTGGAGAATTTGAAAAGGATCCAAGAAAATCAAACCTGACCACCTTATGGTACCAATTAGATCACAGAAGATAACCTATCATTAGTGTTTCTATTTTTGCTGCAATCAGTATCAGAGCCGACTGGTTTCGCTGAAAGTCTACTCTATAGCCTAACAACACTTTTTGATTTTCAAAAATTGTTACTTGAGTTTACGAATGTTTATTCCGGACGAATCTTTAATTATTAATTAAAGGTAAACTGACAAACCGAACCATTAATTCTTATAATCCATAGATTGCTCACTACGGGTATGAGCACAAAATTCAACGGTATTGATAAGAGATCAGTAAATCATCTACAAACGCTTATTGTTGTGGGTTTAGCAGTTGTAGCACTTACTTCTGCGACGTCTTCTATGATTCTTTTCGCTCGAGGTGACAGTATCAACCCAGGTGTTTACTCGATTAACTCTAAGCCATATGGCGTCAGTTATGGAAACTGGACTGCTAAGTGGGAGCAATGGTTACTTTCCGAACCGCAAGTAAATAATCCGGCAACAGATCAGACCGGCAAGAACTGTGGCCAGAACCAGAAGGGCCCTGTTTGGTTCTTGGCAGGCACACCGGGAGGCGCTGCCACTCGGACTTGTACTATCCCTGCAGGGAAGGCTATATTATTTGGAATAATAAATGCTGAATGTTCTTACTCAGAACGCCCTACGCTTAAAACGGAATCCGATTTAGCCGAGTGTGCTAAAGTCCAGAATAATCCAAGTACCAACTTGCAAGCAAGCGTGGATGGAGTGAATCTACAACAACCTGACAAATATAGAGTAACCTCTCCACTTTTCAATCTGACATTTCCAGTGAATAATATTTTCGGCTCGCCTGTAGGCACCACACAGGTGGTAGT
>DAOM01000070.1 GCA_002501855.1 Candidatus Nitrosopolaris nunavutensis | reverse complement strand
ATCGAGACTACAATAAGAAAAACCGATATTATGATACTGGCCATATGGATAGAAATGCGGTAAACGAAAAATGGGTGGTTAATATGTGGAAGAATAGCTACTGGTAATAATACAGCAGTAGTCAATGCTGATATTATTAGAAATAGCTTGGGTTTGCTAACCATGACTGTTTGTTTCATACCTCTGGCTGATTGCAAAGCTGGGTATGCCCTATAAATAATGAGAGAGTAAATTGGCATAAATACTTTCAACATTGAATGCACAGTCTGATTGGTCACTCTAAAGTAATAAGAAAAGATGACTATATTATTTTTTTGCAGTTCATAGAATCTATCGTCCTTTCCAATAATAAATGGAATTAAGACAGTACATCGCCTATCCCACGATCAATCACGTCTTATAGAGAAACTTTTAACAAGAGGAATTTTCCTTGAAAGAGGAGTCTACCAAAATTACATGGTCCAGTGAATTAATTGAGGTACAAGAATGCAACGTGTATTTGGCACAAATAATACCGATCGAGCGTATCCAGATTATACGTTAACGCTGTCTGACCTTAAGGCACAATGTTTTGAAAAAGAAACTGATTGAGCATGGGTTCGTTAGAACTGGATGCTTAGAGTGTCTCGGTTCTGGATTTGCTTGGCAGTATATCTATCAATCAAGCGCTTTCCTTCTCTGAACAATATTTCTAGGCCAAAGTAGAAGTCCTTTTTTGCTTTTGATACGCTTCTCTAAATGTCATGGTATGGTCATATGCAATTCGAACACACAGCAATCCCAACATTTAGTCAACTGTGCCTCAAATGTATTAAGCTATTAATTTTTGACGATGTTTATTGAAACTAAATAATAGTAGTGTATCAGCCTTAGCAATTGTATTGCTGCTAATATCGTCGTTAGCCATTGTAGCTAGTGATAGTATCCTTTTAGGTCAAGCCAAGAAGTCATCAACAACAAAAGCAGGGAACGCAGGAGTAGGGAGTGGAGGAGCGGGAGGAGGATTTGCAGAGCAACCACCCATAGGAACGGAACCTCTAACTCCTGCTACTGCTAATAATTCTGCGGCCGCCATCGCCATCGCTCACCGACTAGCAATAACTTCTGTTAATTCCTCCAAATCTAACGGAGGTCCATGTCTACCGCAACTAAATCATTTTATCCTTCCATTAAAAGAAGCTAGATTTACTGTAATAAAACAATGTGTTACGGTAACGGGTAGAGTCGTATGGACAAATTACTTTAACAATGATGGCGACGCTAACTTCAATGTAGTTTTAGACCCTCCATACAAAAATATGTTGGGACCTGGGAGCTACTCTCAGGTGTTTGCCAGTAAATACCCCGGAGGCCCTGCCTTGCATATGGAAACTGTTTGCCAAGGTCCAGTTACAAGTAAGAGTAAAGAAAATGTAGGAGCGTGTTACGCATATAATGGACCAGATTTCCGATCTGTGTTGCCGAAGATAGGACAGCATGTGATGGTTACCGGAAGATATCTAATTGAGGTGCCTGAGTTGCCGGGAGGAATTACAGAGGTGCATCCAGTTTATGCAATAAAGATTCTTCCTTAATTTTTTTAGAAGGACATCTCCATGCAAACAATTATTCTAGACAATTCATAAAAGAGCCGGTTGAACCTACATTAGTTGTGTGTTGTTGTGATTCAATTTATCTTTATTTGTAGTTGTTGCTTATATCCATTTCCTTATCTATATAAACACATGAAACTTCTATATTTCATATTTGATATGTAAATGCAGCGTGTGTGTGATAATAAATGGTAAGGATTAGTGTTCAAGCAGCTCATGAGCAGGTGAATCCAATTGATCTATTAGATGATGTAATAAACATGGATCAAAATGGGATTGAACGATGTTGGACAAGCGATCATTATATGCCATGGTGGAACAGCGGAGCATCTGGAGGCGCTGCATGGCCGTGGCTAGGAGCTGCTTTAGCCAAGACAACGAAAATAGTCATAGGTACTGGAGTAACAGCTCCCATACTACGATATCATCCTGCAATTGTTGCTCAAGTCTTTGCTACGCTTGGATATATGTTTCCGAATAGAGTATTTCTCGGAATTGGAAGAGGAGAAGCTCTTAATGAAGTAACATCTGGTCATCGATGGCCTTCCAATATTGAAAAATTTCGAAGACTAAAAGAGGCAATACATCTAATCAAGAAACTTTGGATTGAAGACTGGGTTGACTTTAGAGGAGATTATTATTGGGTAAAGGATTCTAGGCTCTATACAAAACCCATAAGGCCCATTCCTCTTTATGTTGCTGGACTTGGCGAACAATCGGCTAGACTCGCTGGCGAAGTAGGAGATGGATTCGTGACCAATGAACTAAATGTTGAGGCGATAAGAAATAAGTTATTGCCAGCAGTAAAGGCTGGCGCTACAAATTCAGGAAAAAATTATGATTCTCTTGATAAAATATTATTTATTCCAGCGTCCTATGATGAAGATAAACAGAAAGCGCTGGAATCAATTAGATTTTGGAGGGGTGCAATGATAAAGGCGTTCTTTGATGTAGATGTTCATGATCCAAGAAAAATTGAAGAGAACGGCCAGATCATTGGCGACGACACATTGGAGAAAATGTTAGTTGTAATATCAAATGCAGAGGAGGGAATAAAGAAACTTCAGAAGTATATAGAGCTGGGGTTCACAGAAATTGTTTTAACTAATTCAAGTCCTGAGAGACACCGATTGGTTAAGTTAATTGCAGAAAAAATAGCTCCCAATTTTAAATAATTTACGACTACAGTTAACAACACAATGAGAATTCCCTTTTGAGACCAACGAAGTTTTCTTTATCAAAACAGACGGAAATAATTAGGAGTGATTCGGAATAGGAAATCTATTCTCCCAGATTTTTGGAACAGTTCTGGAACATCTTCCCTGGCTCTAGTTATGACCTTTGCTAGATCTCTCTAGACATTTTGCGGCCAGTTCTTCTACGCCAATCTTTTTCCCTTAAATCCGTATTTTGTGAATCTGATAAGGGTTGTGGCTTAGGCTCAGATCTGGGTTCTTCTCCCATTTGACCGCTAGTAGCGTCATTTAATGCTTGATCTCGCTTTAGTGGATTCTTTTTTTCCACACTCATATAGTCTTTTAGTGGTGAATATTGTTAATAACAATTTGTTCATAATTATATAGCTAAGAAGTACTTTACACTGTATTATGTTATTGAGAATAATGTGTTCTTGAAGCCCTTTACCTCTAGCAATAAGGACTTAATTCTAAGACAGATAGTATTCCTTGCTCTACAACAAACAATTCGTTTCGGTGAATATGTACCTCTTTGCAGCAGTTGGCTTAATCATCGCCGACTGATTGCAGAATGCAACGCAGTGTAATGTCCAATTTATACAGTAAAGTACTTTATGCGGAAACCATGGGTCGCTTGAAGCTAACTAATACAACCTCAGCCACTTATCTACTATCCTTTGACTTTAGCATAATTGCTCTATTAATGACTTAACAACATCTTCCAGAGACCTTTCTTTTCCATCTTTTGCAATATGTTCAGCTCCTATCGTCATGATTGCCTTCTTAGTGTCTTCACTAATCCGAAGAAATCAATTCTATATCTAATACATATTCAACCAAAGGTTCGCAAAACTATGGTTAAAATTGGAAACATTGCATAAATTACAAGACAATGCTCGAACGATACCCTCATAACCTTCCTTGGATTGCTTGAGTGAACCAATCTGGCAAGATGTTTCTATTCTTCCTGACAAAGTATCCAAAGGCGGCGTCCAAAACATATGTCTTTGCCCAATCTTCCTTTGACCTTACGGACCTTCCATAGCCTTGTATCAATTTCAATGCTGTTTGCCAATAGTACCATTCTTCATCCATCTTTCTTTTCGCATCTGTCCATCTGTCACTCTTGTTAGGATAAGGCACTTTGGTTATAATCTGAAACCTAGACAGGTCATCCTTTAGGTCAAGACCCATATGTAATGATGGTGAAATTAGAACCGTTGGTTTTACACTATGTGTATGTTCTGCAATAACATCATCTCTTTGTATCTCTGGATCTGTAACTAATAGTCTTCGTACATTTGCTTGTGAAATATTTTCTTTGATAAAATTTAGCTGATCGTAAGATGTAGTATGAATTATTCCTTTATGATTTCTGTGTAAGGTCATCAGGTTGTCGATAGCTCTAGAAATATTGGTTTTAACCTCTTGTAGTTGGAGGTTATTAAAATTTAGATAGGCAATACTCATTGGATATATAGGTCTATTTTGTAGTGGAAAGTCTGAGTCAACCTGTATGAATTTCACATCATTAGAGGTAAGGCCAACGTTTCGGCAAAATTCTTTGCTGTCAAGGATTGTGGCGCTCATTATCAAAGTCTTGGTGCATTTCTCAAATATGTCCTTACAATAAGGAGATACATCAAGTGGTTTTAGTTCGATCCTTACGATTTCATAATTTTCCTTCCTTATTTCAGAAATAATCCAGTTTTTAGTATTTGAAAGAATATTGTTTATTGCACGTGTGAGTCTTTCTGTGTCTCTTATTGCTTCAACAGCAAGTTCGTCACCAATAGATGAGGATCTTTTTGAGAGATTTTCACCGTACTTTTCTGCTATTTCTTCGTCGCTTTCAAATATCTCTGAAGCACCCACTACCCTTTTTTTATTTTTAGATCTTGATTTAGAAGTCGCATTGTTTATCCAGTTATATCTCACTCTTCTGGATATTGACAATGATTCCACCATCGAGCTATTGCCAATTAAATCAAGCATTTGTGTCTCAAGTTCAATGAGGAAATCAATCCACTTTTCTATATCATCATAACCATAGTCGATCATCTTTAAATTGGGAATATATCGTTTCCATCTTTTTTTTGAAATAGATACTCCTCTATGCTTTACGATCTCAGTTTCGAGTAGGTGTCCTTCATCCAACACCAACAGTTTCCTCTGTGGAAGAACTTTCTTATTTGGTAGAAGGGCTAGAAAATTGGAATAATTGAATATAGAATGACTTGAAGTTAAGGCTGCATTCAATTGATCAAAGTACTCGCATGGCATCCATTCTCTTCGCTGGTCTTTTAAATTTTCGAGGTGCAACCACTGGGAATATTCTTTTTGGTAATAATTCTTGGTATCAAAATCAATGAATACATTTTCATTTGTGGTCCCCTTATTACTTACTTTATAGTTTTTTAGAAATGTTCTATACTTACAACCACTATCTTTGAAGGATTCATTACTCATACATGGGCCATGTTCTACTGTTGTATGGTAGCATTCATTTACATTATCCGAAACGCATGCTCCACATCTATAAGTATCGTTCTTAATAAAATCTTCTTTCACTAGACATGGAAAATTGTTCATTCCTTTTGCTACTTTAAAATATGGAAAATCTCTTGAGTATTGAGTCTGTAAGTCTTTAGTTGACGTACATATGTAGCTTGACCCCAAGGTTAGTGCAACAGCTACGGCTACAGGGCTCTTTCCAAAGCCAGTAGGGGCTTCTAATAGAATGTATCTATAATCTGAAGCAAAAGCCGTACATATTTCATTTAACACGTAAGCTTGTCTATCACGTTTATCCGAAAATGGAAAGTTTTTCAAAAAGTCAGCTATTGTTGTTCCTTGTTGGTTATCGGTCAATTGTGATTATATTTCCTTACTATTGCTATGATGTCATATGCTTAGAAAAGAAATTATATACTTTTGCACGTTCAGTGGATAAGATTTGCCATAGCTTCAGGACAGAATTTAAGAACCGTTAAAACTTCATAGCACACTTGCTATTTCGATGCTTCAAGCATATTTTTGCTTCTTTCACCTTCGAAATCGTTTAGCCGACGAATGCATTATGCCTCATGCCAATAACGTCATAACATCCTTTCTGGTATGCTGGATTTTGCGGCGAACATACCTAAAATTTAAGAGATTTACTTCCACTACGTTTCTCGTGTGGTGAACCATTTTGGTGACGAATAAATAGAAATTTTCAGAGCTTCATCAGCGTAGTTATTGTCATTACAAGCGGGTTATTGATAATCATCTAGTCATAAGAATTAAATTTGAATCTGCTAGTTACAAAGTGTTCAACTACACCCAAATTGGCGAAACAACATTCTAAAAACTAAAAGTCGTAACGTAACGTAAGAACAAAAAATAAGATAGTTAGGATAACCAAATGCATAGAATTACAATCAGGAATATCCATAAAAACGACATACCTAAGATAATTGCTTTACAAAGGAAATCATTTTCCGATATGGCTACTTATGGAATGATATGGCCATCAGCTTTTCTTGAGAATCACATCCGAGTTTTCCGTATCGGTCAGCTATGTGCTGAGCTCAATAAAGAAAAAACAGTTGTTGCATCTGCGAGCAGTTTAATAATTTCCTTAAAACCCGCATATAGAGAACACACATGGCATGAGGTTACAGGACATGGAACGTTTAACAATCATGACCATCTGGGAGATAGTCTTTATGGAGCTGATATCTCCACACATCCAAAGTTGCAAGGTCAAGGTATCGGAACAATGCTGTATGGCGCAAGAAAAGATCTTGTCATAAAATTAAACCTAAAAAGAATGATCCTCGGAGGTAGATTATATAACTATTACAAATATGCTGACACAATGACGCCTCTACAATACGTCCAAAATATAATTAATGGTAAATTCTCAGATCCTGTCCTTTCATTTCAGCTAAAAAATGGATTTAGATTTATTAAAGTTCTTCCCGACTACCTATATGACAAACGTTCTTTAAATTATGCGACATTCCTTGAATGGATAAATCTGAAATATCGATAAGAGTTATCATACATCAATTAGGTAAATTGATGCTAGACTTGTGAAACGGACAAATAATAGATTATGAGAGCATTAACATTTTTTAGGCTTTAACACTCGGATTTTCTACATATCTTAAAGTACAATCTAGTTTTATAATATCATGTTTATGATATCATTTTTTGTTTAACATTATTTTGTTTACATATTGGGCTAATAGAGCGGGTACCCACGAACCTATTTACATTATAAAAAAGCATTTTGGTATTTTCGTACTATCATTGCTAGTACTATTTCTATCACGCTAATATTATTTTTATTAAGTTTGTTGATTATGATAAATGGCAACTCAACAATGATAGCATCATCAAATCTACAAATGATATAAAAATCATTACTTGGTGAATACGCTATACGAATTAGAAGTATTTCATAAGAAGGTTCATCAAGAAGAGCTAGTAAGAAATAAATTGCCACACAAAAAAGGCAAATTTTCCAAGATATTGGTTGGGATAGATGGTTCGCAACCATCAATGGATGCAGCAGAGTATGCGCTAGCGATGGCCAAAAAAGACAATGCAGAGCTCATTGCCATTCATGTATTATCCGCGAAATCAGGCTATGAGCATACCCCTCAGCCTTTATTATTTGGTCTTCCAGCAACTCCTAGTTCGGTAAATGGTATTATACAAACGTCTAAAGAAGAAGCACAGCGGTGGCTAGATAAAGTTAAGGAGCAACAGCTAGATGATGAAAATATAGAAGTAAAATTAAAGACAGAAGTAATCCTAGCCTCAACTTCGATAGTTGCGGCTGAACTAGTTGACTATGCTCAAGAAGAAAACGTTGATTTAATTGTAGTGGGAACCAAGGGAAGATCAGGTTTTAAAAG
>DAOM01000349.1:2974-3157 GCA_002501855.1 Candidatus Nitrosopolaris nunavutensis | reverse complement strand
TTATTCAATTAAATTGGTTTCATGTACGTCGGATTTAAGTAGATGTAATAAAAAATTGGTCGTCGGTTTAATAGACCAGAGTAAAGGAAGAACCACCTTTTACTAAGTTATCATTCAGGTTATGAGGTTATTAAAATTGAGAAGCACAAAAATATGTCCAGAAAATGAATTGATTTCAGGTTC
>DAOM01000349.1:0-2589 GCA_002501855.1 Candidatus Nitrosopolaris nunavutensis | reverse complement strand
AAGGTTTGGAAGGTCTAGATCACTCTAGTGCGGTGTAGCCATTACCCATGGGCTTATGTCTCCAATGATGCAGATCGAGTGTACGCAGTCTACGTTTCTAAGGAGGTTCACGCAGTATGCCAAGGCGCCGGTACATGCATTGGCTTGGTTCTCGTTGTTTTTGATATTTACGCTGTTGCCTTGTTTTTTATGATGGTTGCTGCTTGCTTTTGCATCTTGTAAAGGTATCGCTAACGACGCTCCTGTAACTAGTGCAGCCGTTAAGACAATAACTATTGCTAAAGTCGTGTGGTTCACATTTCACTTTGATAACTTATGATATATTTGAAATGCTTTACAGTGAGTGCTAAAAAAAATTGAGGAAATTATCGCTATGATTTAACTCTGACGTATTCACTACTAAAAATGCTCGCGACAATCATTAACGGTAATTGCAGATTGACCGGTTTAGGTAAACACTTTTGGATAATTTATTATTACAACCTTTCTTATTACAACCAAAGATTCAATCGTGAAACAAATTCGTCTAAACATTGTTGCTTACCTATATATTTGATTCTTTAATAAGACCGAACGGAAATAGTCAGCCAGATCGTTTGGAAAACGAAGAGTAAATCAGCCGACCATCGCGTCGACAAAATATTAAGTACTAGAGAAAGATAGTATTGTTATGTCAAATATTACCTCTTACTCTCATCCAGAAGTCTTATGTGAAACTGACTGGGTTGCAGACAAAATCCATGGAAAAAATGCGAATATTCGAATCCTTGAAGTAGATTACGATCCTGAAAATGCATATCGGCAGGGTCATCTAGCCGACGCATATTTAATTTGGTGGAGAAAAGATATCAACGATGCAGATCGCCGGGATATAATCAATAAGCAGCAGTTTGAGGCTCTTATGTCGAAAGTGGGAGCTACTCCTGATACCGAGCTAATATTATACGGAGATTTCAATAACTGGTTTGCAGCGTTTGCATTCTGGGTTTTTCGGTATTACGGACACAAAAAAATCAAAATAATGAACGGAGGCAGGAAAAAGTGGGAAATGGAGAAAAGAGAATATACAAAACAAGATCCCACGCCAGCTGCTGAAGGAAACACTTCCTCAAAGTACATTGCCCAACCGCCTGATGAAGGGGTCCGTGCGTATCTGCCGGATGTGAAGCGAGCAATGGAAAAGGCTGAAACCGTCTTGGTAGATGTTCGCTCACCAAAAGAGTTTACAGGGGAAATTACGGCTCCCCCAGAATACCCTATGGAACATGCGCAAAGAGGCGGTCATATTCCGGGAGCAGCAAATGTTCCGTGGGCCCAAGCAATTAAAGAGGCAGATGGAACTTTCAAAAGCGTTCAAGATCTCAGATCTCTTTATGATGGAAAAGGGATAACTCCAGACAAGGAGGTCATCGCATATTGCAGGATAGGCGAAAGGTCATCACATACTTGGTTCGTCCTAAAATACCTTCTTGGATATCCTTCAGTACGAAACTATGATGGATCATGGACTGAATGGGGAAATATGATAGGGAACCCAATAGAAAAATAAGTGAGATAGACGAAGACAAATCTATGCAAGCGGATAGATCTCCTCCAATAAAGGGCAAATTTTATTTTATCTACGATGATAACCTGAATCTCATATTAGAAGATAAAACGAAAAGAGGTCTGGAAGTACGGGAACGAAATAATGATGATAAGTACAATGTAGATGCGGACAAAGGAATGATTCACGATATGGATGGTATTGGCCATAAGGTCGGAATTAGATGGTATTTTCCGAAGTCAAAATATCAAGTAGAAGACGTCATAAAAATAGCAGAGGAGATGGACGCTAGGTATAAAGCGATACAAGAAATGACTTGCCCTGACGACGATAATTCATAGAAAGCCTTTTAGCCCTTTTAGCTTCAGAGTTATTTTGATGTCTGCTCTGCTAAAGGATCGAGTATGGATAATGTTATCCGAAATTGCAAAAAGAGGCGTCTATCCTTTACACGCTTCCAGATTGGGTGTCTTTAGGATGCCGGTCGATCTTACAGACTGGTCCGATATTTCCAGTATTAGCAATGATTTAAAAAGTTCTGGTTTCAAAATGGATGCCTATGCAGATAGGATATATGCAACTTATAAATGGACGGAGAAAGGTCTAGATCCTTTGACAGGGGAAACATTATCGGCTGATCTAAATGTCACAGTAGAGGCAGTGACCGGTGAAGTAGTTGATTTAATTTATCAGATCAAACCGTTAGAGTTTTTTGGCGATTGTTACTGGGTTAAAAACTACAGGCTAAAAGCAGATCAGAATGCCAAGATGGTTATTGACACTATTATAAGAAATACAAAAATCGGAGATAAATTAGTTGCCCATTATCAGAAAGCCGAAAAGCTTTCTCTCGAGCGTGCTATAAAGAGATTGGAGGAATTGACTCCTTTGGCACAGAATCCTAAAGTGAGAAGCGCAGCCGCTATCCCTCCGCCTGCAGGCCCAGCTAGTTCACCCAAACTAGTGCAGCCAACGATAACGGTAGCACCGAAAGCGCCGGCTACAGCAGCGGGAGCTGATACTATATCACTTAGTGGCACTGG
>DAOM01000059.1:32433-47253 GCA_002501855.1 Candidatus Nitrosopolaris nunavutensis | reverse complement strand
TAGACAGAACTTCAAGAGAAATTATTGAAGGAAGTGACGTGCTGAGCGAATTTGAAACCCTGCTCAAAGATAGTAAGAAAACTGAAAACAAGGGTTATGAGAGTCTGGAAAACCTCGGTTTAAGCGTTCCTGAAATGATGGATGTTGATCCATCCCCAATATATGATGCTGATTTAATCCGAAAGGTGAAGGCTAAATTCAGGGACTGGAGAACAGGTTGGATAGAACGACACGAAGTGGCCGGGGAAGAATTTGATCCTGAGAGCTATGTGGAAATGTTACCTAAGAATTTTTTGACTGACCTTAAACTCTCCATCAAAACAAAAGTTGCAATCCTGCTTGACCATTCTAGCAGTATAGAGCACGTGGAATTAGAGTACAAACGAGCAACAGTTGCTCTATGCGAAGCACTGAGCTATTTGGGAATAAAATTTGCTGTTTACGCTTTTAGTACGGAATCAGGACAGGTGAAGTGTTGGATAATAAAGCCTCCAAACCTCAAATGGTCTGCAACAGGGCCGCGTAGACTTACCCAGATACGGGCAAGCGGCGGCACACCGCTTGCAGAGATATATGGATTATTGCAGCCCATTGCAAAATCATTTAAGCCAGATATCATGGTGACTTTGACTGATGGAGAGCCATCCGACTTTGATGCAGTCCGTGAAATGGTCCTTTCATACCGGAAAATGGGTATACACATGGTAGCACTTGGATTGGGCAAGAACTTAAATGATGCAATAAGTATAGGCCATAATTTAAAATATTTGACCTATGAGAGAAGTTTAGCGGTCAGCAGATTGGAAGACATACCAAAAAAAGTGATATATTTGCTTCGCGATTAAATTAAATTCCGACGTTGGGGTTCTCCTTTTTTAATTTTTCCCAATCCTCAAGAAAAGCAGCCAAGCCCTTATCTGTTAGCGGATGGATTATCATTCTTGCCAAGATATCCGGCGGGAGCGTTACGATGTCCGCTCCAATCTTTCCTGCTTCGATAATATGGAGTGGATGCCTTACGCTAGCTACGAGGACTTCTGTGTTAAAGTGATAATTTCTAAAGATCTGAACAATTTGCTTTATAAGGTCTGTGCCGTCCTGCCCACCGTCGTCCAACCTTCCGATAAAAGGGCTAACGTAAGATGCACCCGCCTTTGCTGCCAAAATTGCTTGGTTGGCAGAGAAAATAAGTGTCACGTTAGTAGGGATACCCTCCTGAGTTAACTGTCTAATGGCTCTTAAACCATCAGGCATCATTGGAATTTTAACAACAACGTTTTGGCCATACTTCATTAGCCGATGGGCTTCTTCTACCATTTCTTCTGTTTTAGTACCAACAACCTCCAGACTTACAGGACCCTTTACTATTCTAACAATTTCCCGCATCAGGGCAGCCGGATCCTCTTTCTCTTTCGACAGTAGAGTCGGATTAGTGGTGATCCCATCAATGAGCCCCATATCATTGTATTTTTTTATGGAATGTAGATTGGCAGAATCAAGAAATATTTTCATCTCCTGCTCTTACCTCTGCATTCGATAACAGCGCGTGCAATTTCGTTTGTGCCTAATCCATATTTTTCTAATAGTGCATCGATCTCTTCATCCCTGGCAGATTCTCCGAATGTATCGCGTACGCCCAACCGTCTAATCGGCACTGGGTAAGTTTCCGAAGACGACTCAGCCACAGCTGATCCAAGACCTCCTATCATATTATGTTCTTCGGCAGCTACAATCGCTCCGGTGTCCCTAGCACATTGTGCTACCAGTTGGGTGTCAATGGGTTTAATTGAAAACATATCAACAACACGACAAGTTATTCCGTTATTTGCTTTCAAAACCTTTGCTGCATCTAATGCTCTTGTAACCATTAGACCACATGCTATAATTGTCGCATCGGAGCCGTCCCGCAAGATGTTTCCTTTGCCTATCCTGAAAATCGCGTTGTCTTCATATAGAACTTCACTCAATGGCCTCGCAAGTCTAACATAAAATGGCCCAGGTATCATGGCTATTGATCGGATCAAATACTTTGCTGCCACGGCGTCAGCAGGGACGATTACTCGCATATTGGGTATCACCCTCATCGTCGAAAAATCTTCGAGCTGTTGATGCGACGCGCCGTCAGGTCCCACAGTCAGACCGGCATGAGAAACAACAAGCTTGACATTCAGGTCTGGATAGCAGATGGTGTTGCGGATTTGATCAAGGCATCGTCCTGGGAGAAATGCAGCATATGTACTTGCGAACGCAATTTTGCCTGCAATTGCAAGGCCAGCTGCCACGGAAACGAGGTTCGCTTCTGCTATGCCTACATTGAAGAACCTGTCAGGATAATAGTCCCCAAATTTCTTTATCTTGAGTGAATCCGTGGTGTCAGCCCCCACGCAGACTATATTTTGATTAGATGCTCCTAATTCTACAAGTGTATCGCCGTATGCTCCTCGCATATCGGCATTTTTTTGTTCATTACTTAAGAGCATGTAGTTCTTCCTCTATCCCTAGCTCATTTGCTAGAGGAATCAATATATGTTTGCGTGTCTTCAACCAGTCGCGTCTTATACCTATAGTGTTCGCCTGCTCTAGGAGCTTTCTCTCCAACGCCACATTTACCTTGTACCTTAGCTGGATAATTGCGCCATGGATATCCCCACTGCCATATACCGCGTTTCCGGCTACGAATATTCTAGCTCCAGCCTCATAGACTGCTTGCAACATAGTAGCATCAATGCCACCATCGGCTTCAATGTACCCTAAGAATCCGTGTTCTCTTAGCTTTTGATTTATTAGCCGGATTTTTGATAAGACTTCTGGGATGAATTTTTGGCCCGCAAAGCCTGGATTTACCGACATTATTAGCACGACATCGACATCCTGCAGGTGGGGAAAAAGCCAATTTGGAAGATCTGTAGATGGATTTAGTGCAATACCTGGGCTAATTCCGTTCGAAAGTAATCTATGAGTAATCTGCGCAAATTCACTTTCACTACATGTCTCTGCATGAACACTAACTATATCACATCTAGCATCAATATAATCTTGGATATGAGCCAACGGATTTTCAATCATAAGATGAGCATCAAATGGTAATGTGGTGATATGTCTTAGTTGTTTTATTGTATCTGAATAGAATGTAGTATTAGGCACAAATCTACCATCCATGATATCCAGATGTATGATGTCGGCTCCTCCCCGTTCTGCGCTTCTTATCTTCTCTTCGTAATTTTCTTGCTGCCCAGCTATAATAGATGGCGCAATTAGGCATTCACTTCCAAGTTCTTCTAACAATAAAGGAGTGTGTTCTATTGGCGGAGCCTTTCCATGCCACTGCGGATTGTTCGTCATATGTTTGATGCCGTTCCCTTTAACAGTGTTTGCTATAATTATAGTCGGACTATCTTTTGCCTCACTTGCTTTGTTTAGAGCGTCAATTATCTGTTCAACATTGTGACCAGCTATCTCGATTACATTCCAATTGAAGGCGGACCATTTATCACGAGTCGGATCGAGAGGCATGATATCTTCCGTGAAACCGTCCTGTTGGATGCGGTTGCGATCTAGTATGGCTACTAGGTTATGCAGTTTGAACTTGGCAGCAGCCATTGCTGCTTCCCAGATCTGACCTTCGTTTGATTCTCCGTCACCTATTAGAGTATAAACACGATTTTTTTTACCATCCAGCCTATTTGCCAGCGCTATCCCTATCGACACTGAAAGACCAATTCCCTCCGAGCCTCCTGAAAACTCAGTTCCTGGTACACTTTGGTGGGTCTCCTTCTGAGTGTATCTAACCGGATGACCCTGCAGTCTGCTCCCGAGCTTACGCAAAGTCTTCATTTCAGTGGGTGGAAAGTAACCGGCAATCGCCAGTGTTGCAAAGAACCCCGGAGCCGAATGTCCTTTTGAGTTTATAAAATAGTCCCTCTCGCTCCAATCTGGCATTGTTGGTGAATGATTCATCTTTCGAAAATAAAGAACGCCCATGAGCTCCGCAGCTGATAATGATGCGCCAGGATGACCAGAGCCAGCTTCAGCAATTCCTTGAATAGCCAGCATACGAACGCTGCATATCTTCCTCTTAAGATCAAGGTAGCGCATTCTAAAACCCATTATGAGGATCGCAACCATTCAAATTTTTTCAGATCATATGAAGTGCGGCCACAGGGAAAATAAAAAGATATATGTAAAGGCACCCAACCATCTCTATTGCTTCCGCTATTTAGGAGCAGTTTACAGCGTACGGTCTTTGAGATAATTTAAAATAATTAAATGATTACAAGTTAGCATGGTTGGTGTTATAGTACAAGAGGCTAAGATTGACCAGATGCAAACTGCACTCCTAGTCATTGGCATTTTCGAAAACGAACGTGATTTTTTCAAGTCAAAAGGATTGAATTCTACAATAACCGCTGCGATCATAGAGCTCATCGAAAATAAAGAATTCAAAAGAAGTTTTGGATCAAATATAATTTTCCATATGATGGGCAAAGGATTGATAAAAAAAATTATGCTAATAGGTCTTGGAACGAGAGAAAAATTTACGTATGAAAATGCAAGAATTATTGCCGGTAAAGCAGCTCTGGAGGCTAAGGAACTAGGCGTCGAAGAATTCTGCATTTTACCCTTCATGGATGTGGATGAAGCTTTAATAGAAGCGATTTCTGAAGGTGTTCTTCTTTCGCTATATACCTTCAACCGATACAAGACAAGCGGAAAGGAAGCTACTACTATCCCTGCGCAGGCTACAATCGTGGTTAATTCAGATTCTGCGAAATTCCAGGCTGTGGTAGACATAGTAAATTTGATAACACAGGCGGTCAATTATGCGCGTGATTTAAGTAACCTACCGCCTAATGAGTGCCCCCCTTCACAAATAGCCAGTCTTGCGTTGGCACTTGATGGTGAATACGGGATAAAAACTCGGATTTTAGAACGGTATGAGATGGAATCTATCGGACTAAACGGGATAGTTTCAGTGGGAAAAGGAAGCAATAATCCGCCTAAATTGATAATTTTGGAATATTATGGAAATGTGGATCATCAAAAACCATATCTTTTGGTTGGAAAGGCTGTTACGTTCGACACGGGAGGCATATCCTTGAAACCTGGTGATAAAATGGATGAAATGAAATTTGATAAATGTGGAGGCTGCAGCGTTCTCGGAATACTAAAAGCAATAGCATCGTTGGGTCTTCCAGTAAATGTTATAGGGATAATCCCTTCGGTTGAAAATATGCCTTCCAGCACTTCGTACAGGCCTGGGGACATAATTCGGATGTACAATGGCAAGACCGTGGAGATCTTGAACACGGATGCGGAGGGCAGAATTATTCTCGCGGATGCAATGGCATACGGTGTTGCAATATTCAATCCTCAGGCAATTATCGATCTAGCCACTCTTACTGGTGCGTGCGTTATTGCTCTTGGTGCTAACGTTGCAGCTGCAATAGGGACCAGCAAGCACCTCGCGGAGAGATTGAGCAAAATATCTGAAAAAACAGGAGAAAGAATATGGGGTCTCCCATTACATGACGAATACTATGAACAGATAAAGAGTACTGTAGCTGATCTTAAGAATATCGGCGGTAGACCAGGTGGTGCGATTACAGCAGCAGCATTTTTGTCCAATTTCACGAACGATATTCCTTGGGTACACTTAGATATTGCAGGAACCGCATGGACTCAAGAAGGAACGTTTGAGCGAAGCTACAATCCTAAGGGCGCAACAGGATTTGGTGTTCGCACTGTGGTAAAATTTCTGATGGAGGCTCCTAATAAGTAACGTTAAATGGTTCATGTCCACGTTGTTGTTCGAAATGATTGTTTTACGCCACAAAAGCAAAGTATTACTAAATGCGAGTCAAGTTGGTGATTGTATATATTTCGATGTCCATCCAGGTATTAATGTCTAACTTTTTTCAGACAAAAATTGGAAAATAAGATGTTTTAGATGTAAAATCCACTTTGACGAACTTAACTCGCTTCGTCGCTGCATCTTCATTAAAATATGGATCAAATCAAGCGCCAGCACTGCTGCTTCCCAACCGCTCACGCAGGTAAGTAACACAGCAGCGAAGACAGGTTTGACTTCCGGGTTCGGAATGGGACCGGGTCGCACCCTGCCTCTATGACCGGCTTACTAGTATTAGTGTCAGAGGGTCAAATTAACCTTGCTCTAGATCGCCTGTTATATCACAGATTACTTTATTCAGCACCTATTAAACCTAATAGATCAAACCCTTCAGCAGATTTTGCCTCAAATTGCACAATTGAGATCAAGTGCTCGTCAGGATCTACAAATATGGCATGTTTTCCAAACGGTTCTTCTCTAGGTTCTTTGAAAAATTTTACATTCTTTTCTTTTAATCGTTTAACAGTAGTGTCAAGATCGTTTACCATAAAACCTACCAGTATAGTTGGAGCAGCTTTTGTTTTTTCTTTCTTTTTTGCCGGGTGTAAAGCCAAAATGGTACCATTGCTGAAAAATTCAGTCCAATCTTCCGATTGGTGCTTCAAAGGAAGTTCGAGAATACCTTTATAGAATTCTATAGATTTTTTCATATCTGCCACTAAGAGAATTATCGCTCCCAGCTTGGTGAGCATCACTAAGTTACACCGTTTTGAATTTACGTAGGCCGCATTAAGAACTTATCGCTAAGGGAACAAAAATGACTTGGAAAACACATCATAATCATAATCATAATAATAAACATCATCATGACTGAAATACTCGAGTGTAATATTGTAATATTGCATTATATACATCTACGTTAAAAATACATGCGTGCACCCTGAAAAACTGTTCTTCATCTACGTTGCAAAAAACGAAGAATGGGAAAAAAGGCAGAGTGAGGATTGGGATTACGTTTCATCGATGTCTAGATTTTACCGCTGGTGGATTAAACGCAATTTTGAGCTAGATTTCAACGTGGAAGCTGAAATCCTACCTGTAATTCCGGGTAAGCTGTTTGATAGAATGTCCATAAGTTATCTTAGTAGGGATCACGTTGAACGTGGTAAATCAATTTACCATTTTTACTTGACATACTTCAAGCCTTTCTGGACAGACTGTCAGACCGAAGGATATGCCGCGGAAAATTTTGGAATGATTTATTGGAAGAGACTGGAAGCGCCTGTTTCAGACTCTAAGCGAGTTAAGTTCTTTGCTGATATGAACTGCGCAAAGCTCTCTCATGTGTTATGTCACGAAGTGTTACGAATGCTAGGGAAAAAGAGAAAGGAATATTTTGATTCAATCCATGATCTGTGGGATCGTCATGTTTACAAGGATCTACCGTACATTTACTACAATGAACGATTTAGAATAGTCCTCAAGGAAAGTTCCTATCGATATGTAACGATTGATGTAAAGCATATTCATTGACGATATAGAGAACAATTATTTATCTCTGCACAGACAGGTATCTAGCTGAGTTTAACATTGTTCATAAAATTCGGGGCTATTCTCTCTTCGGTCGGAGCCATATTACTCGTTACCCTAGCGGCCATTTTACTTGTCTATCCTATTGTCAAGAACTGTCATGAACTGAAATGCACGTTTACTTCTTCTGCGCCCAGCCCCCTTAACTCTTTCGTTAAACCGGCTTTCCTAGCAACCTCTCTCGTCATAATTGCAGCAGGAGTAGCATTAATTAGATTTGGATCATGGTATCAATACAAGTCTAGAAAGGCAGAAAATGGTATGCCATAGTATCTGGACAAGATAAACCTGAGCAAATCCATAACGTTCAAACATCGTCATGTGGAATGTTAAAAAGCTAGTTACAGCCTACTTAATAACTCGGGTGAAGTTGGAGTGACTGAATATGATAGTGGTGCATACTCTGTGCATTTTGCTCATTTTGCAGCCAAGTTGGAAGCTCATCTGATCAGATTCGGTGTAACGTGCGCAGATGCGGATTCAATCATAGAGGAAAGTTCTATCATTTATTTTGAAAAGTTAGGTTCTGCAAAGAAAAAGCTTTTGAAGTTTGTCAGAAAGGAGGATCCCGCAAAAGTCTTTGTTGATTCAGCTTACCGAGCAATCGAAAGACACATACCAGAAGCAAATAATAGTTTTGGTTCCCATATCGAACTGTCAAAGTGCATCCATCAAACTCATTAATGTGTGTATACTGCCGCCCTAAAGTAGATGCTGCTATGATGAAGTGGGGCCGAAGGGATTTATCCTGACCAAGCGCAGACTTATAGTCAATTGAACCCTTGACCCACGGGTTTCTTCTAATCCTAGCCTTTTATTCGTTAGATCTGGAGCCCGTTGCGATGCCGGGCTTCGCTACGACCCCACAATGGCATCCGGTAAATATCATGATGATGTATCTCTATAAGTCTTCCGAGCTTGTTCCAGGATAGGGCGTCTTACTTCGAGTTGTTTCAGAAAGAGATAAATAATTTTGGGATATATCAACGACATTGACTGGAGAGACTCAGCTTCGGGCTAGACGGACAAGAATCAAAATCTTGCGGGCGATCGCGGATAAGAACGGATCGGCATGTTTCTCAGAAATTAGAAATGCGACCGGCCTTTCTACCGGTTCCATCTATTACCATCTGGACAGGATGGAAAATTATGTTAATAAGGACTCAAAACATTATACTATTACTCAGGAGGGCTTACAAATGCTTCGCGAACTTGATAGCAAATCTTCCTCTTCTCCGACCTATAAGACCCATGAGGTTCCATTTGGTGTCTCTGAGGCTCAGATTGGACGGAATGTCAAGCAGATTGGTCCCGTCGGAGCATTCATTAGTGAATATTCATCGGTATTCGTTCTTGGACTGGTTATTATCCTTGTCCCCGTCGGCTTATTTGAGAATTTCCATATAATTTTTCCCAACTTATCCACAGCCGCGAAAATGATCGCAAATGCCACCATGATCTCTTCGCTTTCCATCGCTGCGCTCCTTTCTATTTCTTTTGTAGTGATGTTAAAAAGACAAATTCTTCCCAACGGATACAGAGGAATAATGCTATCTGCATTAACAGTATTGGCGGTTTTGGTGGTTAACATTCTAATCTTTTCTGGTCTTGGGACACAAATCGGGATGAGTTCCTTTACATTCTAATCAGCAATAAAGAATAGAGATTATATCAACGATATTGTGTTAAGTAATAGTCCGAGTTTACTACTTAAAGCACTAGATCAAGTTTCGATTATTCTTTCTCCAGTGGAGATCAATTCTCCAACTTGGTTATAGAGCTGTACAAAACGCGTACCCTTCTGCGTTATCCTGTAGATCCGTTCTGCTTTGCTGTATTCTATTAGACCATTTTCAAGTAGTACGGCTAAATACTCCTTTAATTGAGCATAGGAAAGAAAGGCTCTATACATTATTTTTGTCTTCGCTGCACCACCATTCGCTGCTTCCAAAATCAGTGCCGCTATATCAGTTCTACTCCTATATTTCACTAGACAAAGAGAACGTTGTATGCCGATAAAAGGACATTGAGTAATTGCTGTAGTAAATTTTTCTATCAAATGGATCAGATCCGGCATCCTGCTGTAGTCTCTAATTGAAGACTACCTGCTGCTCATTAAAGATAAATATAATATGCTTCATAATTTATTGTTGACTATCTGGGATTTCTTGTTTACATTTCCCACGCCACGTCATTGGCGGGAAGTCAGATTTCATACTTAGATCACCATCTTCTAGACGCGAACCTGTTTGTAGTATATCCTTTTTCGCTCATAGCTAGTGAGACAAAACGCCATTTTTTGTCTAATCCCTTCGACGTTCCAATCCTTTTGGTTGTTATTATACCTGGAGGCTTGACTCCAAATTCTATGTGTATATCACTCTTCGGATCTGTCATATCTTCGCCATTCAATGACTGTTGGATATTAAGTGCTTGACTAAGCTTCCCAGGTCCAGATGTCAATGATAATTCTTCACAATTTCTACGAAAAATTTTCATCCGCCTAACGCCCTCTACTGGTTGTAATGCTCTGATTAGTACAGCACCAGCTTCAATTTCAGGAGGCTTTGCTGAAACATTCAAGCAAAAATGATTACCGTAAATAAAGTAAATATAGGCTCTACCAGGTTCTCCGAACATTACAGCGTTTCTAAGCGTTAAACCTTTAAATGCATGACTGGCAGCATCTTCGTTAAAGCCGTAAGCCTCCGTTTCAATAATTATGCCACAGAGTCGCTTGGGCTTTTCCTGACCACGGGAGATTATACGGACCACTTTGTTACCAAGCAATTCCTTGGCCACAAGCTCAGTAGATCGATCATAAAAAGGGCGATCCGGACAAATCATAAGTAACCCTGTTTGCTACAAGTAAAATGTAACGACATCTGCTAGCGGCCTTTAGTCAGTATCTTAGGCACTTGAAATAAATTTTACTAATCATGAGCCACCGCTTGAGATTTTTGACGCCAATGGGTCCGACCATAATAGGTCTAACTGTCTAACTCATCTATGGTGCAGTTCTGTGGACCATACGGCCTTTACAGGCCAATTTTCGGTACTACTTCATGACTCCTAGTTTCGTTTAACTATTTTTCATACTTTGGTACAACACATATTTAGAATTGAACTAGATTCCGATATTCTCGGTATCTCATCTGAACATCATCTTGGGTAACCGAGAGAAGTCTTCTAATGCCAAAATCCTCAACAGCAAATGAGCCCATTACATTTCCATATACTACTGCTTCCTTCATCGTATTGAAGGTCAGACTGTTTTGCTTTGCAATATATCCTATGAAGCCGCCTGCAAAAGCGTCTCCGGCGCCGGTAGGATCCACGATCTCTTCTAATGGATATGCTGGAGCAGGAAACACTATATTTTCTGCGATCAATAATGATCCATGTTCTCCTTTTTTAATAATTACAAACCGTGGCCCCCACGAAATTATTGTTTTTGCGCATTTTACTAGGTTTGTGTTTTTACATAGTAATCTGGCCTCATCGTCATTAATTACTACTCCATCTACAGCACTCATCATCTTTACTACATTATCGTGGCAGTTCAAGATCCAGTATTCTATTGTGTCACAGACTACTAGTTTAGGATCGGAGAAGTATTCTAGTATCTTCATATTTTGACGTGGATCGTTGTTGGCTAGATAAATATATTCAGACTTCATATATTCATCGGGAATTACTGGTTCGAATTGTGCGATCACATTCAACTCCGTCTTATTGGAGGTTCTATGAGATAGATCGTAATCGAAGGAAGAATCATAATGGAAAGTTTTTCCACCATTCTCAGTGACAATACCTCTTGTATCAACTCGCTTGTCAATGATGGTTCGGTACTCTGCTGGAAAATCTGACCCAACTATGCCAACTATTGAAGTATTGGTGAACATGCTGGAGGAAAGGGATGCGAAGGTGGCTGCTCCCCCCAAAATCTTTGTTTCAGTCTTGAAAGGAGTACGAGTAGTGTCTAAGGCTATCGTTCCGAACACGGTTAACATATGTCTGCAGAAGTTTATTCATCAAAACTAATAAATTTTAAGAAAAACAAACTTCCCCGTAAAGTTTGCATACAAAAGATTACTCCGAAAACATAGTGGTTAATAACGAGTGTAACCGATCTCCTGACGACGAATGCGATTAATAGTGGCAATAACAGGCAGTTCAGGTGTAATCTACGGGATCAAAGTGTTGGAGGCTCTACTTAAAATAAAGATCGAGACCCATTTGATAATTAGCCAATGGGGAGAAAGAAACGTTCAAATCGAAACCGATAGATCTCTTGAATCTGTGAAGTCTCTTGCCACTAGACATTACAACAATGACAACATGGCCGCTCCAATCTCCAGCGGCTCCTTTAAAACTGGCGGGATGGCCATTGTTCCGTGTAGTATGAAAACCTTGTCTAGTATTGCAAATGGATATGACGATAATCTGGTTTCTCGCGCAGCCGGAGTCTGCATTAAGGAATCAAGGAGGCTAGTGATTGTTCCAAGAGAAACACCCCTATCAAAGATTCATTTGCAAAATATGACAAGGCTTGCAGACATCGGAGTCATAGTTTTGCCTGCGATGCCAGGATTTTATCACAGACCAAAATCCATGGATGACCTGATAGCTCATATCGTAGGCAAGATCCTAGACCAGTTTGGCATCGAACACAATATTTTCACGAGATGGGGAGAAGCGGGTTGACCGTAACATTTCTTGGCAACTAATAAACCAGGCAGTTTTAATGATTACTCTGTTAGGACTTATATGCTAATTTCACGATTGATCCATATGGTCGGGCTCATGGTAATCTCAAGGGATTTATTACACTTTCTATAGTACAGACTAGCGGACGGTGGTATGGAATAGCACGATACACAAAAAAATACTCTACAGATCGTTCAATGGATTTTTTCATTCCTCTGTTGAGTTTGCTGTTTCTCGGGGTAATGTATATCTTAATAACACGAATAAACCAAGGTTATTCTGGGTTCCTACTGGTTTCGGCAGCGTCTGTTTTGATGATTTACTGGGTTAGAGAATTGAAACGAACAGTGAAAGACGAGGATTCAAAACCATTACCAGGAGATGGTGACACAAAGGACTGGGTTTATGATCTGATAAAGAATAAAAATGAAATGGTATTTGTAGCCGAAGTCCCTGGACCAGAAGAACAGATTGATATTAGGTTAACAATTGGAACCCTTCACGTGAAAAGTGGTCAGAATTTTTCCAAGACTATTCCACTCGACCTAATTGAAGAGATGAATATATCGGATTTTAAATATCGAAATGGCATACTTACCATAAAAATCAACAAGGTTTGATTATTGAGAATTTTCTTCCCATAATTTCATTTTATCAAACTTTGCCTTTCGTCTTGCTGCTTGCAGCATGTTGTACACACTTTTGTGTGAGCTACCCTTAGAGAGCATGGATATTGCCTCGATGCCAATTCTAATTTCTTGAAATGAGCCGATCAAACCAACAGTATGTCCATATACTGAGACGTATGCCCCAGTCAACTCTTCTATCGTTTTCCTGGACTTTCCTGCTTTGCCTATAATTCGTCCTTTGATTCTCTGCATCGAATTGGCTGATTTACCTGCATAATCTCTAATATCTATGAGCTGCAGCAAATCCTCGGCCAGTAAGCGATATGCACGTTCGGGTGAAAATCCCTTCGAAATGGCCAAAATTATTTCTATCGCTTTGAAGGGTTCCGCATTGGTTGAGGGAGATGGGCCGGAAGAAACGAGGGCATCACCATTCTCGCCATCTATTTCAATTATGACATTGCATTTTTGCTCAATTTCTTCTTTCACTCTCCCCCCTTTGCCGATAATTACACCTATTCTATCTTGAGGAATTTTGATTATTTGTTCAAAACTCATTTTCAATATCTGTATCCTGGTCGGATCTAGTGTTAACCTTTACGCATTTGTTATCCATACTGGAATTTATAAATCATCAAGAAAGGTACTCCTGATATTCTTTTTATACTCGCTTCTTTTGCAAGTTTCAATTTTATTGCACGATCAACAATTCTGTGGCCAACTAAATTCGCAATCGAACAATCCAACAATAGTTTTTCCGCGACTAAATCTTCAATTATCTCTTGTTGAAAGTATTCTTTTGTAAGATTGATGACATATTTATCTTGTTCAATTTGTGTCCCTATCAATTCCAAGTCGCAAATATTGAACATTGTTGACCCTTGATAGCCCATCCTCCTCATCGCATATTTTCCGCCGACTGCTCCAATTCTGGACAAGCACTGAGAGGTAAGTGTAAACGCAGATTTAAATGAGTGTGTTGCCTTGCGAACTATTCCAAGTCATTTTTCCCCAAGAAAAACCATCCAGGCTTACGATTCATTCGTCAACTCTAAATGATGACGTCCCATCGTTGTTTAGATAGTCTGATTCCAAAAAGAGGGAAGATAGGTTAAGCTATTTTATTTTGAATAATACTGGCAATGCCATGTATTTACTAGTGGCAACAATTATTCCAATGGTTGCTATTGCAAATACTGCAACAGCAACGGTTGCGAATTCCGGCACTATGTGAGTACCGGTGATTTCGATTACCGATGTACCGTTATCGAAGCCAACCATCAACGTTCTTGACTGTGCGTTAGTTCTTATTTCGTCGTCTACCGCATACTGACCGTCTTCAAATACTGCGAAGTTGTCGTCTACATTTCCTTGCTTTTTAGAGTCTATAACATCCCGGGGAAGTTCAATAATTAATTTTCCATTTGATGTAGATGAGACGTTTACGAGAAGGGTCGTATTGTCCTTCTCCGCCGAGATGCCAGCGAGCTTACCACCTGTAATCTGATACTTTATGGGATATGCTTTATTACCTAACTTCAAGTTGATAATAGCGTTGCTGGCCGTCACGGAAGCCTGATTATTTAATTCTTTATTTGCTCCGATGGTATTTTGCGCGTAAGCGAGTTGGAAAGATATGATAATCACAGATATTGTGGCAAGTTCGATCACAGATAGGACTATTGCCACTGCCTTTGTAGCTTGGCATTTTTTTCCTTTTATTTCGTCGAACTGCCTTCTTTCTGTCAATTATGAATATCTACCTTCTAAAACTTTGTGTGGCCTTAAAACTCTTGTGCTATCTATGGAACTAACGTAGCGTGATTTCCAATCGTTGATTTACAATAATGCCTTTTGTCGGCATACCTTCTCTCTCTTTAATCTCTTTAGTTTCTTTAATCAGCATGGTGGCATTTGAGATGCCCTCGTTCGATACCTTCTGTACTCCATCAACATACCGAAAATGATAAACATCACTACTGCCAAGGCATCGACACCGCCGGCGGCCGCATAAATCGTCTATGTACTCATTGAAATTAATAT
>DAOM01000059.1:0-32109 GCA_002501855.1 Candidatus Nitrosopolaris nunavutensis | reverse complement strand
GCATATTTTTAAGTACCTCTCTACGGCAAAGATAGAATATGCGTAGATAGTTGCCTCAATTGGACATAGTTGCCCTGTCGTCGAATCGTTACTTAAAAATTAAAGTGTTTTTCTTTAACAACATCCTTATCTGAAAAATAACCATAGTTACTATAAGGCAAATAATAGGAACACTACATGATATCAATTTGGTGGTCGATATTGGCTCTCTCGCCTCTACAGCAACTTCTGTAGGCTTTGGAGGCATTACTGGTTTTCTAATTGGGTACGCAATAAAAAAAGTCGTAAAGGTCATATTGGTGATAGTGGGATTAGTATTTGTTGCGTTTGTGTTTCTCGAATACCAAAAACTAATAACCGTAAACTGGAACAAGATTCAAGCAAGTACTATCGCGGCCTTTGGAAATGCAACGTCGGGCCAACTTCTTGCACGCAGCGGCATTCCTGGCACCGATCATATCGCCTCTTCAATGAGCAATTTCGGCATACCTTTAACCGGTAGCCTCACTGCCGGGTTGGTTTTAGGCTTCATAAGAGGTTAGGATTACTCTGCATAGAATGCTAGATACTGGAGACATATTCAAGGAAATAACAGCTGGACTTTAGATGACACTAAGAACTTACCGCAATCAGCTATAATACCTTAGTGTCATTGTCCAATTCTATAATAAAATCTATTTCTACTGCACTATCGAGTGGAAGACTACTCGTTCCGACAGCGACTCTGCAATGCTTCCCTTTTTCACCGAAAAGCTCTACAAGAAAATCCGATGCACCGTTAATAACTTCAGGGTGGCTACTAAAAGATGCATCGCTATTGACAAAGCCGGATAATTTGACGAACCGTTTTATATCGTCAAGATTATCATGTGCATCTTTTATATGCGCTAGTGCGTTTATGGTGCAGAGTTTTGCTGCCTGCTTGCCATCACATATAGAAATGTCTCTGCCCACCTTTCCCTTGAATTTGACTTTTAGAGGATTTGAACCTAGTTCAATAGGCAATTGACCAGACACAAACACGAGACTTCCAGTTTTGACTACTGGCTCATAAGAGCCTGTAGTCTTCGGAGGCCTTTGCAATGTTATGCCAAGTAAATTTAGCTTTTCTTCTATCATATTTTTAATCGTAGCTTCATACTGTTATTAATTTAATAACAGATCTTGGAATATATGGATTGGTTAGCTAATCGACCCATTTGTATCGAAGACATTATCAAAGCAAATATCTTTAAAAGCAATAAAACAATTCCCGGTAATATGGGAGCAGATCATGATGAGCGATCACTTCGCAGGTACAACAACCTCATCCCTGTTGGTTGGACGATTCTAGTTATGGGGATTTCGCTTGCTACGGTAGTAATTTTATGGGTATGGTTTGGACATATAGGACCAACCTACGCTTCAGACACTTTAATACACCAACAGAAAACGTTAAGACAGCATTATGGCCTGCCACCTCAGCCTGCCATTACCGATCCTAAGGCACTCCTCACTCCCCCCTCGCTTAGAGACGTTAAGAATAATACTGTGAACAGCAACAAACAAACCTAGACAATTTCGGTAAGATTCTACAAATAGCAGTTCATCGATGTTCGTAACTACGGCTCAATGGAAGGCATTCTATCAGAAAATTCCTCAAAGTGACGGACCAGAGTAAGTTACTTCTTAGTCCAGATCAACTTAATGAAATTGCCGAATAAATAGGGTTAGCCTCTTAGAAAGACCTTTCAGTCGGATATGGTATTGTAGAATATTTTTAGCTGACTTCGCTAATTTAGCTTGCATCTTAGATTAAGCTGCAGATCATTTAATGTTTTATATGCAGGTTGATAGTGAAGACATCAATACCTCACGACCAATAACATGTGAGACCCACAATAAAGTATGCCGGCTAATTAGCACTACTAACAAATGCCCTTGTTGTGACAAACGGATCTGCCTTTGCGACTATACCCTCTAGAAACGAATGTTATTAAGAGATGACAGATGACAGTTAGGAATTAAGGTCAATGTAATGGGTACTCTTAACAACGAAAGTTGCCAGCTTATTCAGTTAACTTTCAATAGAGTTCCTTGAGTACTTAATTAGGAAAAAAAATGAGAACACAATTCTCCCGCCATTTAGTATGTCCACAACATACTGATAAACAAATTCGTCTTTCATTAGAGTCTCTTCAAGGCAAAGATAATGAATGTGAAGAGGGCTTTCTTAAATGCGATACATGTCAAACAATGTACCCAATAGTAGAAGGAGTAGCGATAGTAGTAAAAAACTTTGTAAAATACGCCGAGTGTCGTGTGGCAACTTTCGGCAACTTGATACTGAATAGCAAAACGGACAAGATGAAAAACTTTCTCAAAGCCTATGGAGGGCAGATTACGTCAGGGCAAGCCATGGACGATCGATATGAAGAAGGAGGACCCTGGTTTGTTCCCTATCGATGGGTTCAATATGATCATTCGTCTGAGGATAGACTTCTAAGTACACTCAAATGGCACCTAAAGCCGAATGAATTCTATAACAGAATCGTGCATGCAGTCAGCCCAAAAACGGATGGAGTTGCTCTTGATATGGGGTGTTCGATGGGATATAGTACACTACAGCTGGCAAAAAAGTATGCGTTTGTAGTTGGTATTGATCTATCCTTCTCCTTTATCAAGGAGGCCAGGAGAAGATTGGTGACGTCGCACCAAGAAAATGTTGAGTTTTGTGTAGCAGATTCATTGCACGCGCCATTTAATTATATGAAATTCGACCTGATACTAGCACTTAATTTATTAGAATTTGTCCAAGCGACTGACCTACTATCATCTATCCACTGGCTATTAAAGCCTCATGCGCTAGTCTTATTCGCTGACCCTTACGATTATAACCGACAGTCACACCCAAGTCAAAAAGTTGATGCCCAGACCTTCAGGGCCATGGTAGAGAATTCAGGTTTTGAATTAGCGCAAAAGACTAAGACAGAATCCCATATACCGTGGATAATAAAAATAAATGAAAGAGCTTATTTGTTTTATTTTGTAGACTACGTTATGGCGAAAAAACTTTCAAAACATAAAGTCTAGTAATATTTCATTCATTATAGAAGAAATAAGTCAAGGTGTTGCTTAAACTAAATTTCCTTCACAGTCAATCCATTGGGCATTTATGCTAATTTTTCGTATTGGGAATTTATGCCCATGAATCCGCCAAATGCCAAGAACTCGATCGTCTCTTCGCCGTTATTTGTTATGGTATGCTCCGTTCTTTCTGGAATATAGATAGTCTCAGTCTCTGAACAGACTTTCTTCGTCCCCTATTCTGATCTTGCCCTTTCCGTTGATAATATAATACAACTCTTCATGATCCTGGTGCTGATGTGTTTCGTAGGAAAGAGTGGGCTGTAAGTGAGCTAAAGAAACGTACGTGATCGCTTTAAGGCACTTATATTTTTCTTCAACCTCAGCATCTATGTCGCCGCTGGTTTTGTTAACCGTAGAAAGTAATCTCCAATCGACCCCGCTCTTGTGTGCTATAGTAGGATAAACATCTCTCCAGTTTCTACCGACTATCACACTAATTGTAAGGTCGCAATCATATAACTACATAACTAGGACAATAATTCTAAGTTTTCCGAGTAATTCTAAGCATCCTCATCTACACGCGATAACAGCTACAAATAACGAAGATTGCTACAAGCATTTGGAACAGACTAGCACCTATGCTAGTATACAACATTCGAGGAGGTGAACATATTTTGTTAAGATGTAGACGGTCTAAAAACATGTTCAAATTTCGTTTGGGTTTGTATTTTGCTCATGGTACATAAATAAGATTTGAAAGATCTAGCAGGAGCGAATATGACCAGGCTGAGACTAGGATTTTTTCGTTGGAAGCCTGTTAATATCATGTCATTGTCCGTATAGAAGGTTCATGCAGTTTGAATGTAAACATTCATAAATTATAATTATCGAGTTTCCTCGTTCGTGCAAAGAGATTCGCAAACGCTAGAGGCGAAAAGGGCTTTCGGGCTACTTTTTATAGCCGTATCCGTCGCAGTAGTCGTTGGCACGCTTCTTAGTGAAGTCGCAGCCAAATATAACGCTCCAATATATTATATTGCACTAGTTTGGCTGGCTAGTTTCGGTGTTACATTTGGAGCAAATTTTCGGAAATTTCGTAGAGTGATTGTTTCTGTACGCACTCGAATGAGAAATAGTATGAAATGGCCTTCTAGTGCAAAGGCTATAAATGGACTATGTTGGGCTGCTCCCTTCGCTTTGATAGGCGTGTTTCCGTCAATGTACCAGTACCTGATCCTCGTCGGCATAGGCTTAGGGAATTTGTCTACATATCTACTGATGAAAAAATACAATGGCCTTAACAACCGTGAACAAATGATCGTCGGTTTGATTTCTCTTGCTTCGGTTCCTATTTCGATATTGGTTGATATGACTCTATTTGTTTCGAAGCATGATCTTGCTGTTTTTTTATCTCGAATCTTGATAGGTTTAGCTTATGCAGTTGGGGGAATTTATGCGCTCCTTATAAAAGAGTAACAAACGAATTTGTTCAGATTTGTGTATACTTAAGAGGCAATGAAGCATGAAGTAGAGTCACATGATTCCCATGCGTATGGTTGATGACGCGTCTCAGCAGTACCAAGAGGATTGACAACTATATGCCACCTTCACCTTTGCCTAATTGTTTACTATAGACTGATAGGAATTTGCAAAGGGCAATGACTAATCTTACTGTACAGCTCTTTGGTCATGTAATTGTATTATTTAACGAAGCCAAGACAAAACTTATTTATCTCAGCCGAGCCTCTTTGACCAACACACTTTTAATTTTGTGATCGAGTGGTAGATTATGGGAAAGTCACACCGTGTCGCAATCGTGCAAATGAAATCATCGTCGAACAAAGAAGAAAATCTAAAGATTTCGGTAGATTTTATCAAAGAAGCGGCAAAAAGGAAGGCACGTCTGATATGCTTCCCTGAATTTCAGATGGCGTTTTCAGCTAGGCAATCTTCGAAACAATTGGCGGAGATAGCAGAGTCAGCGAAAAACGGCAAATTTATCTTGAAACTATGTAGCACAGCAAGGAGTTATAATATCAACATTGTGGCAACAATCTATGAAAAAAGCGATAGACTTTCTGAAAATCGTGTATATGACACGGCCGTTTTGATAAACAGTAAAGGAAAAATCATTTCACATTATCGAAAAGTACATCTATATGATGCGTTAGGATCCAAAGAATCTCTTAAACTGATTGCTGGCGATAGTATTGAAGCGCCTAACCACACATCGGCTGGAACTATCGGTTTGATGATTTGTTATGATATACGCTTTCCCGAAATGTCTAGGATCTTAGCAGTGCAAGGCGCTGAAATTCTAGCCGCTCCTTCGGCATGGTTTCAAGGAGTTATGAAGGAAGAACATTGGGAAACATTGCTCAAAGCCAGATCTATCGAGAATGGCATCTACATGGCGGCTCCAGATCAAGTAGGCAGTATCTTCTCCGGAAGGAGCATGGTTATAGACCCATTTGGTACGGTAGTATTGGACATGGGAAATAGAGAAGGGATGGAAGTTGTTGAAATCGATATATCTAGAGTACAAAACGTTCGAAAATCACTTCCTCTTTTGAAAAATCGTCGAACCGACGTGTATCGTAACCATATTAGTGCGTTCACATAACGCTCACGCTGTCTTGTTTCATTATAATAGACATTGGTGCCTATTCTAGCTCCAGCACAAGGCAAGTAACAGCTACCTTCTCAGCTATTCGAATGATCAACTGCTCAACAAAGATGGCGCTGGTTGATAAAGAACGGTGACGCAGAATATTCATCGTTATCTGGCCTACTCTAACCTTTTTATAACTCGAACAGGTAGTTTTTAATAAATGCAAAATAAGGTTTGCGTTCTCGGTGCAGGCAGTACCAAATACGGTAAATTAAACGAAGGTATTATCGAAATTGCATTGAAGGCGTCTATAGACGCAATTGATTCAGCTGGTATTACACCTAAGGATATCCAGGCAGGGTACATTTCAAATGTTTTTGGGGTGACCGATAGGCAAGTCCATATGGCACCAGTCATTATGAGTAACCTGGGTCTCCCAGAGGTGCCAGGATTAACAATAGAATCGGCATGTGGTTCAGGTTCTATTATGTTTAGAGAAGCATACGCGAACGTAGCCGCTGGATTCTATGATTGCATTTTAGGATTAGGCGTGGAGAAAATAACGCATACTGGAACAATCCAGAGTACTACTTTGTTCTCTTATTGTTCAGATTTCTTTTACGAAGGGGGAAATGGTGCTTCGTTCCCCGGATTATTCGCGTCAATTGCTAGGTCGTATATGGCTAAATATAAGGCGAGCGAGGAAGACCTCGCACGCGTTGCAGTAAAGAATCACGAAAATGGAATTTTGAACCCAAAAGCTCATGTCAGGAAAAAAATTACGATTGACGACGTATTGAAATCTCCTGTCGTGGCTTCGCCTTTAAAGCTCTATGACTGCTGTCCGTTTTCTGATGGGGCGTCGGCAATCATACTTTGTAGTGAAGATTTTGCGAAGAAAAGTGGTAGGCCTTTTATTGAGGTGATTGGCTCAGGTAGAGGTGCATCTCCGGCTGCCGTCCAGGGTCGTGATGATATTACAACTATCCCAAGTACCGTAGCCGCGGCCAACCAGGCATATAAAATGGCAGGCATCACAGCAAAGGATATCGATTTTGCTGAAGTACATGACTGTTTTACAATCGCTGAACTTATTGATATAGAGGACCTGGGGTTCTTTAAGAAAGGAGCCGGAGCCAATGCCGTCAGAGAGGGAGCAACTTCCAGAGACGGAGAAATTCCCATTAATCCTTCAGGTGGACTAAAATCAAAAGGTCATCCAATCGGCGCAACAGGCATCGGTCAGGTCGTAGAGGTTTTCGAACAACTTACTGGTAAAGCTGAGCAAAGAACTGTTAGGGATGCAGAAGTGGCACTTACACATAACTTCGGGGCTACTGGTGCAAGTGCTGCCGTTCATATCTTTAAGAGGGTTCAATGAATGGAATTGTCAAAGACAAGACAGCAAGAACAAGATTCGAATCCTCGTGAAAAGTTTATAATGGCTGCGCGAAGACACAAGATACTTTCCAATAAATGCTCGCGTTGTGGACATTTGATGCTTGTTACAGTATATTACTGTGAAAAATGCTTTAGTCACAAATTTGAGAGTAACGAGTTGGAAGGAACAGGTAAGGTTGTGACGTACACAATTCAGGCCGTAGCACCGGAGGGATTTGAGGATGCTGGATCATATGCGTGGGTTGTGTTCAGTGTTGATGGTACAGATTTCAATGTATCCGGTTTCCTACCCGGAGTAACATCAGCTTCCGACCTACCGCTCGGATCAAGAGTCAGAGTATTAGATTATCACCCAAAACATGGTTTGACGTTGCAAAAAGTCTAGATCGTGTCATGCCGCTAGTTGCACCCACACAGCAAGCAATGCTATTAGCATCCTACTAATACAAATTACGTTAAGCAAGAACTGTATTAGCGTCGGACTACTGCACATTTGGTAGATTAGCTTTTTGATAGCTATTTGTATATAGAGTTTAACGCTCGCTCTTAACATTTTTTCGATTAACCTGAATTCGTCCACAAATGGATCAACATCAGCAACAATTCAAAAGCGATATGGAAAAGGCTACGTCAATAGTTAATAATCAACTCGCTCGATTAAGGCTGCTCGATGAAAAGTTCTCAAGAATGGATAAAAATTTTAAACATCAAATAGTATTAAATATAAAGTCTGGCAATAACTCCCGAGCTAAAGCTCTTGCAGGAGAGTTATCAAATATTCGCAATGTTCAACGGACAACACAAAACGCAGGCCTTGCACTAGAGGTCATGCTAATTCGGTTCAGTACTGTTAACGAATTTGCCATGGTTTTGGAAACCATCAACCCTACTATCGGGATGATCAGGGATATCCAAAGAGACATCTCCAAGGTAATTCCAGCGGCTTCAAGCGTGTTCTCCGAAATGCAAACGATGACCTCCGAAGTCTTGGTTAATTCAGATATTAAGTTGGATGTTGGAAGTAAGTTTTCGACACCCGTTGATAAAGACGCTCTTTCAATCCTAAATGAGATAGAAGGGATACTCGAGAATGAAGCAAAGACAAAACTTCCTGAAGTTCCATCGGCCATTCTGGATAAGAGAAAGGATAAGCAGTTCTATGAGGAAGAGGTATCGGACAAAAGTCAAATAATGATAGAAGGTTAAACTTAGTCCTCTTTAGATTACTGTCTTCTATACCATTAGTTAAATATAATTTACAAAGTAGTTTTAATCAGTTAGTCTGAATATCGGGTGCAATGGAACAGTTGAGTCACGATAAATATCCAATACAAGCGGAATCTCCAAGAGATGGAGTGCTGGAATCCGCCTCAAAACGAGTCCGGATGATTTTCTCCGTTATGGCTAGTCCTAATCGAATCGACATTCTTCGCATTTTGAATTCCAAGGGCCCGCTTACATACTCCGAGTTAAAATCGCTAGCTGGATTTAAATCGAAAAAAGAATCTGGGAAATTCGCATATCACTTACGAAAACTTCTCAGACAATCCCTGGTGGCACTCAACAAAGCAGAGCGTCGCTATACAATTACTAATCTCGGTAAGCTCGTGCTAAGCCTTGCAAGACAGATAGAGGAAAGGTCAATAATCGAAAGTGGCAAAATGTATGTTAGGACTACAAGACCTTCCATTGAAGAATTTAACTCTAATAAGATAATACAGTCACTAGTAAGGGAAGCAAATATGCCCCTTGAGCAAGCACATAAGATAACAGAAGAAGTTGAAAATAAGATATACAAGTTTCAGGCCGTCTATCTTACGTCATCATTAATTCGAGAGACGGTAAACTCTGTTCTAATTGAACATGGGCATGAGGAATATAGAAATAAATTGGCGAGATTAGGCCTTCCCGCATCTGACATTGTCGAGATGTTAAGTAATGCAGACGCGGCAAAGAATGGGCTTGAAACTCTGATGTCAAAAGCCTCGCAGTCAATATTCTCTGAATACCTCCTAATCAATACTCTTCCGAAAGACATTGCAGATATGCATTTGGCTGGTGAGATTAATATTTCAAATAGCGGCACTTGGGGCCTAATTCCGGACACGATTTTTCTAGACGTTACTAACTTCCGTGAGAACGCTCTGGACCTTAAAGGGAAATTCTTGAACGTATCAAGGATGCCTTTGCCTAATATCAATAGCTCGAACGACTTCGAGACCTACCTGTCGTTATTGATTTCTCTTCTGAGCAGAGAAGCTTCAACAGAAGTGGTTCTTGAAGGGATTATTCCAATGATTTTAGAACAAACGAAAGAACCTGCTGAAATTAGTTCACGATTTGCTAAGGCTCTTATGTTGTCTTCGATAGCTCCTAGCTATACTCAGTCAGGATTACCCGCCACCACGATAACAATTCCAGCTGATGGACACGATGCGACGTCGGTTACCGCGTTATTGAGCGGTTATCAGAAATATGTAGATTCTACTCCCGTACCACGCATTGGCATATCATTAATCTATGGTGATATGAATGATCAGCAAAATCAACTTAGATATCATCTAGACCCTATCGCGTCTTTGGTAAGAAGTGGAGGAATTATCTCACTTTCACATGATGACGGATTAAGAGCGAGTAGCGGTATCCGCAAATCAATAAGAGGCAAAAGTTCCGGCACTGTTATAACTTTGCAATCGCTCTCTATTAATCTTCCAAGGCTTGCATATCAGTCGAACAAAGATGAAACTTATTTCCGAGCTAGACTCGCTCTGATGATCAAGCCGGCGCTAGCGGCGCTCTACATAAGAAAGAAGGCTGTCTCAGAGCTCATTAGAAAAGGCACTGCTCCTGCCCTCAGTGGCAATTCCGACTTTATTCAATCAGGAACGACCAACATCATAATTAACCTTATAGGTGCCCGAGAATCTGTAAATGATATTTTGGGACACCATTCTAAGAACAATGGAATGGAGGTTTTACAAAAGGTACTGAAGACTTCTGTAGACGTTGCTCTCGATCAGGGAAGATATATTGGGGAAGGCTCGGTTGGCGTTGCAATGATAGCAGATGACAGCGCTACTAGATTTGCAGCTTTGGATTCTGATAAATATGGCAGGGCATATTTGCAGTCGACTCAACAAAACTCTACGACGTATTCTCAGGGATTAACCTTGTATGGTGAGCAATTACTGATGCCCAATGATGATAATTCTGGGTCTCTAATAGAAGAGTGTCTTTCAGTTGACAAGCTTCTGAGTGGTGGCTCGTCTATAACTCTTGATGTAACAGAACTCGCTTCTAATCATGTGCAACTAAAGAAAGCAATCGAAGCAGCGTCGGGTATCCCATTTTTCCGTCCGATGGTGAAGCTCATGGTATGCAATAGCTGTGGAAAAAGATCAGGTTCGAGATATCAGGAAAGATGCGAGTTCTGTGGGTCCTCCCATATGCTGCTAATTCACTAACTATTTTGAACAATGAGTACAAATAGTGTCAAATATGTTTTTATTCCTCTTTTCAAATTAACCAATTATTTTTCAGGAAGCTAATACTTTTAAATCTATTTAGCATGCCGTAATAACGGAATGGCAGGCGTCACTGAGTTTAATGACCAAGAGAAGAATTTGATTATTCGTATACGAAAAAGAGACGGAAGAGAGGTCAATTTTGAACCACTCAAGATATCGGATGCAATTTACAAAGCTCTTGTAGCTACTGGTAAACCGGATTTTTCGCTCTCGGAAAAACTGGCCAACAAAGTAGTTCAAAAGATGATTCATCATGGCTATGGATCGACCGAAATCCCAAGTGTCGAGGACGTTCAGGACGTGGTCGAATCAATACTCATAGAAGAAGGTCTGTCTGATACAGCAAAAGCGTACATTCTCTACAGGCATGAGAGACGTAAACTTCGCGACGAGAAGATGAAGATTTTAAACAAGAAGGTCCTCGATGAAGTAGACAAGGCCTTTGACATTAATTCTCTGAGGGTTTTAGCTGCTCGATATTTGCTGAGGGATGGTAATAATGAAATAGTAGAGGGTCCAAAGCAAATGTTCGAAAGAGTAGCTATTCTCGTAGCGATCCCAGACATCATGCATGACTCTCGTCTGTTTGCTTTATCGAGAGACAAGAATTATAACCGAACTGTAGAGGAAGCAGAGAAATATTATTCCAAATTAAACGACTTTGATCTTAAGCTCAAAATAGGCAAATACTATTTGAACAAATATCATTTTGAAGCGATGATTAGGCATTATATTGATCTTGCGAAGCAAGAACATATGAAAATCACTTTTAAGGAATTACTTAGACTAATCGCTGAAGGTAAATTTGCAGCGTACGGAGAAAGGATCATAGAATATTACAATCTAATGGTGTCACGAGACTTTCTTCCGAACACACCAACGTTAATGAATGCAGGCGGCCGGCTAGGTCAGCTGTCAGCCTGCTTTGTTCTCGATATGCCAGATGACATGCAAGGGATCATGAAATCATCGACTGATGCTGCAATGATCTTCAAATCAGGGGGAGGAGTCGGAATAAACTATTCCGACCTAAGACCTGAAGGAGACATTGTCGCATCAACTTCTGGTGTTGCATCTGGGCCCACCTCATTCATGAGGATTATTGACACGATCACTGATGTTGTAAAGCAAGGCGGAAAGCGACGAGGTGCGAATATGGGTATTTTGGAGGTATGGCACCCAGATGTAGAGAAATTTGTAACAGCCAAAACAAAACCGGGCGTATTCGAAAACTTTAACGTAAGCGTCGGGGTCTGGGATGATTTTTGGCGATCCCTCGTAACTCAGGACAAAAACCTTAAGTATACATTACGCAACCCCCGGACCCGTGAGCCGATAAAACAAATTGATGCACATGCCTTAATGGATTTAATCTCGTTCAGCGCATGGAAAAGTGCTGAACCAGGCGTTATCTTCTTTGACAACATAAATAAATACAATCCGTGTATCAATGCTAAGGGTGGACCATTACGCGCCACAAATCCCTGTGGTGAGCAATCACTTTATCCAAATGAATCCTGTAATTTGGGCTCAATAAATCTGGCGAACTTTGTAAAGCGTAAGGCAGATGGGAGATATGAATTCGACTGGCAAAGGTATGAGCAAGCTATTAGACTCGCATCACGATTTCTAGACAATATAATTGATATAAACAAGTATCCTGTCGACGAGATTGATGCGAACACCAAGCTCACTAGACGAATCGGTCTCGGTATAATGGGTCTAGCGGATCTCCTTTTCTTGCTTAGAATTCCTTACAACTCAGAAGACGGCTATGAATTCATGTATAAACTGGCAGAAACTATGTCATACTACAGCATGGAAGAGAGTGTTGCTATAGCCAAGGCAAGAGGTGCGTTTCCGCTGTTGGAAGAGACAGATTACGTCAAGGGGAAGATCCCGGTCGCAGGCTACTACGAACTACCAAAGGAAATGCATACATATGACTGGAATTCGCTCATTGAAAAGATCAAGAAACACGGGATCAGAAACTCTTGGACCTCAACTATTGCTCCTACAGGTACTTTGTCGATGATTGCCGACACTTCGAATGGTGTTGAACCTATATTTGCTGTGGCTTTTGAAAAACGCGTCACGGTAGGCAGGTTCTTTTATACCAATAGAGTGTTTGAAGCCGTATTGCGAGAAAATAGTTTGTACGACGATGAAATACTTACTAAGATTGCAAACAATTATGGTTCAGGGCGTGGGCTACCTGAGATCCCTGGATGGATGCAGAAGATTTTCGTGACTGCAATCGATATCCACTGGACTGACCATTTAATGGCTCAAGCCATATGGCAGAAGTGGATCGCTAATGCAATTGCCAAGACCATCAATATGCCTGGAGATGTAACCGCAGAAGAGGTAAAATGTGCGTATCTTCTATCACATGATCTTGGCCTAAAGGGAGTTACTGTATACAGAGATGGCTCAAGACACGAGCAGGTTCTACACATTACCGGTGAAAACACTAAGGAACGGAGGTTCATTGTTGCTCCGAGTCGGTATGCAATCGACTACATACGTGAAAATATTTCAGAACCCTATGTTCTAGAGGCATTAGAAAAAATTTTCAAGGACATACAAAGACCAGATTCGGACGAACGCCTCGAAAAAGGCAAACTCAGCGGAGAACGCCAACAACATTCGAAAATCGAACCTGCGAGCGCTTCTCTGCAGACACATCCTTTAAGCTCACAATATGGATTAACTGAGAACGAATTCTGCCCATCTTGTCGAGCAAAATTAATAATGACTGAAGGATGCGATATGTGCATAGAATGCGGCTTTAGCAGCTGCGTTTCTGGATAAGCGACACAATCCACCATGGGTGCGTGCATATATGGGTTTATGTACATAGTAACGATTATAATCCCTGTCTAGTCCCATTTGCAATGAAAGATGAACCGTAGTTCCAAAAAAATTATTCCTATTTGCCTGAACGTTGAACAGTTAAAAATCGTAGAGCAATATGCTAAGAGTAAAGGCCTACTAAATACGAGTCAAGCTATCGAGCAGTTAATAAATTGTTGTGCTAATTAATGAGCTAATTAGAGTATGTCTGCACCCTATCAAGATAAAGATTTTTTAATTTTATTCGTAAATAACTAATATGGGCAGAGCTAAAGCTGATTCTAACAAACCGAGTGAAGAAAAGCTGCCTGAATGGGCAGAACACGAAATAAAATCAGTTCAGTTTGGAGATGAACAAGTTATTAAAAGATCAGGATATATTCTTGATGCTTATGAGAACGACTTTAAAATTGATATCCAGCTTTACGAACCTCTGCCTGACAACAGAACTATCATCGAGGGGTTAGATGTTCCCAAATCTATGAGTATTGGCGAGTTTAGGAAAGGAGTCGTATATGAATTTAAGATAAAGATGTTCAAAGGGGATTTAAGTGTTAGACTCGTCGAATTTTTGAAAACAAAATTTTCGCTTGATATGGATGCAATTTACCGTTTCGAGCTGGAGGACTTGCAGCTCATGGAAATCGAATCTGATGTCTCTTTCTCTCCTCCAATGTCTGCGGAAGCAGCCGGGAATGATATCGACGAGGTCTAGAGAACAATGCTCAGTACAGCAGGGCTTACTTTAGTTTCTCTCTAGAAGCAGTGCCCATAATAGGATTGACTACCTACGGGAGGGTCTGCTTTAACCGCACAGCCGCCCTAAAATAAAATGGAACCGTAATTTCCAGCCGAGGAGAATTTGCTGCCCCGCAAGCTTCTTACAGACCGTGCAACTAAAATCACAGCTCTTGTACCGTTATTTGCAAAATCTATTGCCACCTGTTTCCCGATTCCAGACGATCCCCCTGTGATCAGAACTACTCGGCCGTTAAATTTTTTATAGGGGCTGAACCATAAGCGAATATGTTTTCTACTCTCTAGTGCCTTCAGATTCGTCAGTAGAGGTCTTATGAGTGATATCCCATAAATTATTTTTCTTTGTTAGCGATTTAATAGAAATTTTCGTCATCGTTAGTTTCATGAGTGCAACCCACATTATCAGCAGCGGCACATGATATGATGCTATTCTCCATGCTATAATCAAGCTCAAATGTGAATCATTGACTACATTTGCAAAAGATGGGATCCCCGTAAAATGAGAAGTATATGCCCAAATCCCTAGTTCTGCAAGTCCAGAACCTCCTATTGTAATTGGTAATGTTGACAACGCAGTAGATGCGGAAGTTGCCATCAGAGAATCAAATACACCCAGCCTAAAGCCTACAGCATTTGCCAATATCAGGAATGATGCACCCTGCAACAAGAACGCCATAAATGTTATTGCGATCCCGACGGCAAAAATTTTGACAGCCCTTACAGAATTAAAATTCTGCCTACTCATCTTACATAGGTCCATTATGGCAGTATTGGTCGTGTTAATAAGTCGCTCTGCTTTTTGCTTTGCAATGAACTTTTGTAGCACTTTTAATGAAAAAGAAGGCAATCGGAGGGTGCGTTTTGCAGAAAACACTACCAGCAGAAGCCAAAAAACGAATGTCGGAACCGCAACTAGAATGACGGCAATGCCAATAAAGTCACCCCCTTTGTAAATTGCTAGGGCACCTGCAATGAAGGCAAGAATAGTCCCGACAAAAACGTCGGCAATAATCTCCATTGTGGTAATCCATGCTGCATTCCCAGCCGGGACACCGTTTTTGGTTAAGAAAGCGATTCTAACTATTTCTCCTCCTACGTAAGAAGGCGTTGTTTGCGTTATGAATTCGCCCGCTAACCTGGCCGATATTATTTTTCCAGTGGAGCTCACGTTAGGTCCTATAAATTTTCGGATAAAATAGTCGAACCGAAGCGCCTGAAGCATGATTTTACCTATTACTGAGACTGACGACATTACAAAAGGAATGACCCCTACTGCAAATATATTGGTGGGAGAAACATGAGTAGAGAAGATCATTATAAGCAACGGAACAATACTTGCAGGTATGGCGAGCAGTCTCCAGTTCAAAAGCGGTCAGTTAATTGATAAAAGTTAGACATATAATAATTAATTGAATGAAAATTAACCTCGTGCTCAATATTACTCTGACGCAGGCTCTTGAGCCACTGCTGTTACTGCGGTCTAGATATTAGCTAAAATATCCATGATTTATTCTTTTAAGAGGCACTCTGCTATCAAACTCAGAAGAATCCAAGTGAGCATGTTATCACAGCCGAGTCTGATGAAGAATTCCCCTGTAGCATGGAAAATAACTTTAGAACTGAGTGGACTTGACAAGAAGGGCTAGGTAGACTAAAAAAATTCCATGGAGTTAGAAAGTAAATATACAAAGATGCGGTAATGAGTCATCCCTGATATATGAATGCAATATTTATTACTGGTACCGCGGGATCTGGAAAATCACTCCTTACGTCGAGATTGCTTCAATGGTATGTGGATCACAAATCCTTTCCGATTAGTATTAACCTCGACCCTGGTGTCGTGAGTTTGCCATATAAGCCTGATGTAGACGTCCGAGACTATATAGATATAAACACTTTGATGGAAACCTATGACCTTGGACCAAATGGTTCATTAATTATGGCAAGCGATATGATCGCAACAAGGTTAGATGAGATTCAAGATGAAGTGAACAATTTGAACCCGGATTATATCCTGATTGATACACCAGGACAGATAGAGCTATTCGCCTTCAGAGCAAGCGGTCCATATTTTGTATCGAATTTTCAAGCCGACAATAAGGTTACTTTGTTCATATATGATGGGATGCTAGTTTCATCTCCGATTAATTTTGTTTCAATAGGACTACTCGCATCGTCAGTTAGATTGAGATTAAAGATTGCGCAGATTAATATTCTAACCAAACGTGACCTCATTGTTGACAAATTGAAAGACATTCTGAAATGGTCGTCTTCTGCGCTTTCATTAGAATCTTCTCTCGACAATGAGAAGGATGCAGAATATTCTCTTTTGAGCAAAGATCTGGTCAGGAGTATGAGTAAGGGCGGATTTCATCAGAGCCTTATAGCGGTTTCAAGTATGACCTTGAATGGCATGGTCAATTTGTCGGCTGCGCTAGCGAGAATTGTCAGTCAGGGAGAGGAAGTTAAAGACTGATCCACAAATTAGGATCAACGTCTGTCACCGCCGCAGCACCGTCCTCTACAGCCAATTTAGGACCAGGCTTTGATGTCTTTGGTCTGGGTCTTGACGCCTTTGAAGATAAAGTTAGAATAACTACACGCTCAGAACAGTCAGAACAGATAACGATCAGGATCTCGGGCGAGGCTGTAAAAAGCGTACCTTCAAGAGTGCAAGACAATTGTGCAGGTGTGGTAGTCAAAAAGATGTCGCAGGATTTTAGTATAAAGAATAATTTGGATATCAATCTTGAGAAAAAAGTCCCGGCAGGGATGGGGATTGGGAGTAGCGCCGCATCGGCTGTGGCCGCGGCAGTTGCGTTCGACAGACTATTTGACCTTAAAATCGAAAAAACTAAACTGGTCGAATACGCAGCTCAAGGGGAAATAGTCAGTGCAGGTGCCAAACACTACGACAATGTTTCGGGTTCATTACTCGGCGGTTTTGTGATTGTCAGAACCAGTCCCCGATTAGAATTTATCCAATTAGCTCCCCCTGAAGATCTCCTCATGATAATTGCAATTCCTTTAATCGAAGTCCCCTACAAAAAGACGGAAGTCGCACGAGGCGTCCTACCCAAGAATGTTTCGTTGAAGAGTGTCGTTCATAATGTTTCTAATGCCAGTACTATTGTTGCAGGTTTTCTCTTGAAAGATGTTGAAATGATCACCAGAGGAATTGACGATATGATAGTCGAGCCACTTAGAAAGGATTTGATTCCCGGATATGACGCAGTCAAAAAGAAGGCACTAAAAGCTGGTGCCCTTGCTGTCACGATCAGCGGAGCCGGTCCCTCCATGATTTCATTTTTGAAAGATGACAAATTTGGAAAACGTGTAGCAGATTCTATGAGTGAAGGGTTTAAAGAAGCGAACGTCCAAAGCAGAACCTTAGCATGCCACGCCAGCAAAGGAGCAAGAGTACTAGTAGACCCTTAATATGAGTAAGGCAGCACCTATTGGCTTCTACTTCTTTCCTTTGTTTAGAAATGCAGACATCATTTTCTCCCTGTCTTCATGAGCAAAACACAATGCCCAGCCGTAGATTTCTAAGCGCAGTCCAGTATTTATATCTGCATCCATCCCCTTGTTGATTAGTATTTTGCTAGTTTTTACAGCAATGAAACTATTCTTTGTGATTTGTCTCGCTAGTGCGAGGCATTCTTCCATTAGCTTCTTGTTGAGGATCCTAGCAACTTGATTTGACCTTTCTTTTTCTTTGACACTGTCCCCATCTGGAGCATCTGGTGGTAACACATCATCCGGCCCTAAAGATATTACTTTGTTAACTAATCCAATCTGCTCTGCCTCCTCGCCTGATAGCGTTTTACCTGTGAAGATCAGCTCTTTTGCCTTTGACGGGCCGACAATTCTTAGCAATCGCTGAGTTCCTCCCCAACCTGGAGGGATACCTATCGTGACTTCGGGTTGTCCGAGCTTGGCATTACTGGAAGCTATTCTAATGTCGCAAACCATAGCCAATTCACAACCCCCACCTAGCGCAAATCCATTAATTGCGGCGATAACGGGTTTTTCTAATTTCTCGATCTTGTTGAGGACATCCTGCGCAGCTGAAGCATATTTTTCGGCCATGATCGGTGTAATATTGACCATATATGAGATATCTGCGCCTGCACAGAAAGATCGTTCGCCTACACCTGTGATAATTACAGCTTTTATACCGTCGTCTACGCCGACGATGTCAATTGTACGCGATAATTCAAGAATAACATCAGTGTTGAGAGCATTTAGGGCCTCTGGTCTATTAATCTTGATAATAGCAATGTCCGCTTGAGGTTCGAGTTGTATATATTTCATAGTGGGCATAGGGGAAGCAACCACTCCTTTCAATTAAACCTTATCGCAATTAAATAGTGAAGGTAGCACTGTGCATTGCAATTGCCAGATATACCATGACGGCATTCACACTAGACGTGGTCTCGATCCATGTGGATAACATGATAACATTGCAAACGTTATTCTAGAAAAAAGGAGAGGATTTACGCAGACGAGCGCATATTGTTGTTACGCGCCAGCCATGCCATTGCGAAGCTCAACGCCCTTGTGATCCTCTACACCTGATGTCTCAGCTGCTGCCTTGTGCATTTCTGATACCGCACAACCCATCTGGGCTTCGGGTTTACCTTTTCTCATTAGTCCCCTATAGAGGCCAGCTTCGAGAGTTTGGCCGTGTGCCTTTTCCCACTCTTCAACGGGAGTGCTAAATTTCTTTTGAATTCGATCTCTATACCACTCAGGTATAACATTGAAGGCACAGAACGGAATAATTCTTAGATCTGGAGTCAGGTAGTGAATATCACACCTTTGCAATCTTTCAAGATCTTCGTTGTACTTATCTTGGAAGTGCATCATTCCTAAGAATAGCGATCTTCCGTGCCATGAACCGACTGAATCAAAGCTTCGCTTTAGTAATATACTTGAAAACATCTTTGCAAGATCGAGACCCTCTGGTTGCTTGCTTCTATCAACGAATTGGTTCAACTTGCGTACTACTTGTAGCGTCGTCCAGTATCTATTGGAACCTGATCTAATTTCATCTGCTTTTTCTTCAAAGTATTCTAGTAAACCTTTAAGATCGACAAATGCGGTAAGAGGTATTAACTTCTTAGTCAACGCGTCCTCAAATAGATAAGTTCCTGCACCGCACGCAAAGTGAATTGAAAGCTCGTATTTTGGTTTCTTGCTGAAAGCTTCAATTACATTCGTTAAAGGCATGCACGAGGGAACCGGGAACCATGCATCAGTTGGGATGTCGCCTTGGGTCTGTTCTTCAATTCGTTCAATGCAATCAGGAATTGTAATTCTGTATTTCTCGCGCTCTTTTTTCGTCATTCTGCCTGTCAACGAGACAGGTTGGAAATTGACTGCATGAACTACATCCATGTTGTTTTGTGCGTATCTGATTATTCCACCGAGCTCATGGTCATTTATTGACTTGATTACGGTGGGAACAAATACTACTGTCATGCCACACTTACGTGCAGATTCCAATGTATACGGTACCTCCCAATGGTTTTTGGGATTAGTTCTAGGAGTAACACCATCAAAAGAAAGATAAAGATTGCTCACACCCGCTGTTCTTACTTGTCTCATAGTTTCTGGCGACAGAGCTAGTTTAATACCATTGGTGTTCATCTGAACATGGTCGACGCCTTCTTCCTTCATTATTCTGATAATCTCAGTTATGTCATCTCTGAGCATTGGCTCGCCGCCGGTTATCTGGATAGAGTTACCTGCGATGGGTCTTTCCGCTTTCAACGTCTTCATCATTGCTCTAACTTGTTCGTAGTTTGGTTCATAAAGATAAGCTCCTTCCAGGCCCTTCTTTACGTAAAAGAAGCAATACCAACATGTAAGGTCGCATCTGTTTGTAACAATCATATTAGCCAATCCAGAATGCGAGAGGTGATTTGTGCATAAACCGCAATTGGTTGGACATGCACATTTATCTACCATAACGTTGGGAGCCTTAGCACCCTTCCCATCCATCCAGTATGTGCTGAATTTCTTGTACATCTCATACGATCCAAAGTACAGCTCCTCACATTCCCCATGAGATGGGCAGGTCTTTGTCATGAAGACCTTGCCTTCCCTTTCGAAAACTTCTGCATCTAGGATCATGTTGCAATCTGGGCAGATACTCTGAGTGTACCTTATCGAATGTCTTGAACCAGAACTCTTACTGGATGTATTAGAAATTTGAATAAGTTCCATTTTACTGTCTTTCTACTCCTACTACTCGGCTTGTTGCTGTAGGCTTTATCTATATAAGTATAACATGACAACTCCTAAGGTGATTAGTTACTTCCTGCAGATTAAGGTTTGATGGAGAAGGAGGTTCTCGTATTGCACCCTGGAAACCCCAGCTCGATAAAGAGCCGAAGGTGGGAAGCGGAACGGAACCACTTGAAGTATGGACCGATGGCCAGCCTTAGGTGTGTATCTGCCGTCGCCCATTATTAAGACGATAGGCATCATGAATGGATTTAGTAGGGCAAGTTATTTTTCGATATGATATATGGCATTGGGGACGTCAAATATACAAAGCACACAAGCAACGCAAGCTAGTAGAACTTACATCAGCTTGTAAACCTCGACAATCTAGTCATAGTGAAGAACAACCCCACTTCTAGTTTGGGTCCAATTTGTGCTGGTTAGAATTCACATATAGTAAGTACACATATTCTCTAAGTAATCCCAGCGCTAACAAAAACTTTCTCTCCCCGCTGTCGCTCGTATATTTAGAACATACCTATATTAGTGCTCTAAGACAAGTTCAAATATTTAGATGAATATAAGCGATAAGTCAAGGAAAGCGATGGAGAGCCTTGGCTTAACGGGTTACGAAATTAAGGCATATATTGCTCTTGCTGAAGCCGGCACATCAACAGCGTCTGACCTAAGCAAGAAGTCGGGTGTACCTTACTCGAAGATTTATGAAGTTCTTAACGGCCTAGAAGAGAAAGGATGGTCAGAATCTGACAGTTCTAGACCGCAGAAATTCTTTCCTAGATCACCCCGTACTGCACTTGAGGCCATGAGAATGCGTATCGAAAACGGCATTAAGGACAACGAAAGCTTGATTGTAAGCGAGTTAATGCCTGTGTACGAGAAAAGCGGCGTACGAGAAAGACCGGAGATCTGGGTTGTTAGGGGAATTTACAATATAGCGGCAAAAGTAAGTGAAATAATTCAGACCTGCCAGCACGAACTGCTAATAGCTTTACCACAAGTCGTGGAAGATATCGCAAGACCGGTACAGCCGATGCTGAGAGTCCTGCACGAAAAAGGAGTAAGGATAACCGTTCTTGTATCTGAGCAAACCAACCCTGATACTGTTCGGGCGATATCTAGAATTGCAGATGTTAGATTAAAAAACAATATGTTTGGTGGAGGAGTAATAGGTGACAGCAGGCAGGTGATGATATTGTTGGGTGAAGGAAGAAGCGATATTGGAAGATTTGAACCAATCGCTATATGGGCAGAACATATAGGTCTTGCAGGTTTTGCAAAGGATTACTTTCATTATTTATGGGCTGATGCTACCAGCAGACAAGAGACAGGTTTGGCCGGGGAAAAAAGTAGGTAAAAAGTGATTCTCACACCTTTGTTGTTTTAGCGCGCCCATTATTTCTAGTAAACAGTCTAGTATAATAGTAATTTAATCTGGTCCAAAAGTTAAGATGAGTGTAGTGAAAATGTTCATGTTGGGGTTGGTCTTACAAATTAATGAGACACAAGCTATCTACGAAAAGAGAAGTAGATAGCCTCGGTTTTTATGTGTGATAATGGAAAGTCCCGGACGGACAAACGATGACGAAACTAGCCCTCCTGAGTTAGTAGATGAAGTAGATCTTGAGTTAGGAGTTTGTCCAGCCTTGGCTTAGTTGTTGCCGTACTTGTACAACTGCTGCCTCTTTTCCTGGCATGTCTTTACTTCACTGAGGTGCCGAAATAATCATATATAAGACCCAAAGAAACTATTCAGAAATTATTGGTGTTCGTGAAAGAGATTATTCCGTTTATTTCACAACCTTGATAAGCATCTAAATGTTTTTATACATTAATGGTCCGAATCGTAACTACTGCTTCGCTCGAAAGTTTTCGACAGTTTATCATTGTTAGCACTTGTCGATCCTTTATCCCTGAAAGTTATTTGCGCGACTATGAGGTGTTTCCAGAACGTGAAGATGGACCGGGCGCGATCTATATAGAGGCAGCAGATAAGGTGACATTGAAAAAAGTGCGCGAGATGACGTTTGTTAACGCAAAGGAAGTACTGGGCATAATTTATTCCTCGAAGAGCGGAAATACACAACTAAAATGGCGACAGACTAGAAGAAGGTCAGGCAAGGTTGACGGAGATGCGTCGGCGAATGCGTTAGTGAATTTAGTCGAGTCTGGGGTATTGACACAGGAATGGGTCGACAATTATTTAAAATCGGCCGGGACTAAGGAAGAAGGTTCTTCTTCGATAACCAATAAGAAAGTAGCATAGAATGCGACAATCCGTTTCTGTCCAGACAAGATAATCGAAGCCTCATCAAATGATCGTGAGAGAAGCCAAAGGGTTTTCAGGCAGAGCATATATTGTCATACCCAGAGATGCAGATGACCTTTTTACTTTAAGAAGAACAATAGAAAATGGGGACTTTGTCGTGGGAGATACAACGCGGGTAATCAAGCACCTCAAGCAATATGGGCGGCCGGAAAGAGGAGAGCGTGTTAAGGTAAGGGTCTCTCTAAAAGTTGAAAATACTGCTCTTTATGATGCCGTAGATAGATTACGGATTACAGGCATTATAACAAATACTGACAATGAGCTTGTTTCCAGAGGGTCACATCATTCGATGACGGTGCGGATCGATGATACAATAATGATTGAAAAAGAGAGAAAGTGGCATAATGCAGAATTAACTATTCTAACCAGATCGGGAAACACAGAAGATTTTATCTTGGTCGCGATAGATACACAAGAGGCATCAGTCGCAAAGGTTTCCGGTACTCATATAAAGCTAATTCCAAATATATATTCTGGGCAAAGTGGAAAACGTTACCAGTCGTCTAGGAAAAGCAATCCTAATATCGAGAGCTTTTTTGAAGAGGTTGCTAAGACGATCCAAAGTATTATGAACAACGACGGTGGTAATGATGCCTGCAGAGCAATAATATTCGGTCCCGGTGAAGCTAAACGTAAACTTCATAACTTTTTAGGTACAGAGAAATATCGGTTTGAAAAAGAAAAATTGACAATAGTTGATGGAGTGGATGTGGCTGGAGAGGATGGAATCTATGTCTTTCTTCGCTCATCTTCACTCAAAGAGGCAATGAGTTCAAGCAAACTCGCAGCAGTATCTTCAATTCTAGACGAGGTATTGAAACTCGTTCATAATGGTGAATTGAAGTATGCAATGGGAATGGAAGAGGTAACTTACGCCGCGTCGATAAAGAATATCGAATGTGTGGTATTTTCAGATGCTATCTTCAAGACCAGCGACGAAGACGCAGTTCTGAAAGTATTAAATTCGATTGAAAGTTACGGAGGGAAAATTTATGCCGTTGATTCCTCTACTGATATCGGTCTCAGGGTTTCGTCTTTAGGAGGTATAATAGCCTTGCTTAGGTATTCCATGAGATAAATAAGAAGTGCAATCCATTCGTTTTATCTCCAGTGTGTCATGCCATTGTTATTTGTCTAAATAACACTATTAGTTGATAGTGCCATCCAAGCCACGTAAGATTCAGAGACGTCATTCATCTTCAATTCTACTACTTCAGGAATTTCGTAGGGGTGTCTTTTCTCTATTTCTGCTTTTAATTCTTCTGAACGTTGATCTGTTGTCTTGAACAGTGTAATGAATTCTGCATGATCCTCAAGTTTATTCTGCCAAAAGTATAAGGATCGGATCTTTGTATAATTAACACATGCGCATATTTTTTTATTAACAATCACATCTGTAGCTATCTCTCTTAAGGATTCTTCAGTGGGAAATGTAGAGATTATTATAACCCCGGAATTCTTTTTTTTGCCCATAACCAAATTTACGCTATATGTTCGAGGCTATAATAACAGTTTTCTCCTTAGTCCATGTCACCACGCTAGGCAGGACGAGCTGTAAAAAAAATCCCAGCGAAAAAATTAGCGATTCTTTGACGTTATTTTTATTGTGAATGTTCATTTACAGACGATCTGGAGGCCCTGCCAAATGTTCCCATCGGAATATCTGGGAAGTTATCACTGGTTCTTTGCTCCGCAACTGCATTTGCCTCTGCCAATATTTTGTCAGTCTCTTCGCCACTGACATTAAACGCAAATGATGTAGTACCAATCTCTCCAGCGTTCATCACGATATCATTAAAGACTCCATTGATTTCTCCCAATTCTGTGTCTATCTCAGGCATTACGTCCGACATTCCCGATTTTACCCTTTTCAATGCGCCCATCGCTGGTCCTACGGCGCTCATTACATCTCCCATGTCACTTGTCGATTCCAATCTGAAATGTACCTGTTCGAGAGCCATTTTAAATTGCGAGACCGTTTTTATCGTCTTCTTAACCTGTGCTAGTTCATTCGATAACATCTTTCCCTGAGGCATATCATGTTTCTGAACATTTAAGATGATTTGATTGAAAAGGGATTTTTCTTTTCCTTTTAATTTCTCTAGGGTTGTATCTAGCTTCTGATTTTGGAGATGAACTTTGTTCTTTGTTGAATCAATCGTTGGTTTGAGTGGTTTCTGTACTCTCACGCTTTCTCTTATTCGCTCAGGTGCATTTGGCTTGCGTTCTCTAACCCAGTTACTGCTAAAGCCAGTCATCCTAAATAAAAGTAATAAAATATCGTTAAACTGCAATGTCATAATTGAATAACTAAACAGCTAATATGTGTACACACTAATTCAAGCAGGCTATACGTAGGCTACTAATGAATATATACTGATTTCTCACACTTAAAATCATGGGTATTAAATCCGATTCTCTCATGGACCAATAATTTCCAGCACTGAGGTAAAATCGATAAGCGCCTTTATGTCGTAGAAATCGACTGGCGATATAAACAGTATGCCGGTTTTTCCTTCAGCAAAGACATCACAATGTCGTTGGCCGAACTCAAACTCCGGAATTCAAAGCTGCCTCTTCGTATCTTGAGACTACCGCCGATTCAAGCACAAAAAAACTGGAACTTAGAGTACACATGCAAGGAATCAAAGAATAAACTCGTTTACTTTTTTGGTAACCGTGTTTATTTTGACGCTGAATAATATGTCTCATCTATTAATCCACTCGCAGTGTTAAAGAATCCTCCAGAGAATAGATTTTCCTCTATCAAATTGTGGGAGCTTCGATACCAGAAATAGAAAGAACAAATACTCATGACCGTTCTTGTTTCTTTGTTCAGGTGCCACTATTTGTATTCCGTATAAAAGTGAAAGTCGATAGTTCGACAATCACTCGCGGATGTTTTCCTGAGGATGCGATGTGTGCCACTTCCATAGATCCTAGAAAGGTATAACATTCCAAGGAAATAGTAGAGATTTCTCCTATCTTCTTAGAAAGACTCACGAAAGCAAGCTATTTGAGGTCAGCATTAGGAATTAGAGATGAGAGGGATTTCGCGGAATTGGTACGGTGGTTGATAGAGTTATTTTTCCTCACAATCTCTTGCGAATTCATTCCGAATCCTGGAGCAAAGACCTTTCGATAGATGGTTCATCGGAACTCTCCTAAACCTGTCAGAGATTATACTGGATTTGAAATGTCTGTCCAAGAGTGAATGCAGCATAATATTTTGCCTGAGGAAATCATGTACAAACGTAGCTGCTTATTTGTGGCTGCGCGTGTAACAGAACTATTCATTTCATTCGAAAGAAATTTGAAGATAATTGATGGAAAGAACAAGAAATTGTACAGAGTTAAAAGAGATCTTGTCTCTTAGCAAAATGTTCTAATCCGGATAGTAACTACGAAATCACTAGCCCGTAAAATTCATAGTGTTCGAACGTGGAAAGATAAGTAGTAGAGGAGTCAAAACAGGGTGGAGCAACAGAGATCGAGCTAACAATTATAACCCCCGGTACGCTTTTGTTTTTTAGTTACTTATCACGTACATCTATCCTCTACTACCCAGGGTGTACCCAGATTGCACGATTATTAAAAAATTGGTCACATTGCTTCTGATTTTTTTAACTTACCTTGTTCGGAGAAATGTCTAACAGGAGATATGTTTTGATAAAGTATCACCTTCCTTAAATAGGAAATAAGTTAAAAGTCTAACGATAATCACACACTGTTAATTCGGTTTGAAAACTAAATTAAGGTTACTACTTTACAGATCAGGATTACACCGATCATCGTCTACCCGCGAGGAATGTCCTAAAAAACCGCCCCGACAGCCGCTTTAGTTTCCTTGGACAGCTCACGATATCCGTTTCTATCTATAATAACCACATTTATGCCGTCACCGGTACCCGCATTCCTTCTAATCGCCGCTGCAATTGACTGGACGGCTACTTTGTACGCGTCATTCACACCTAAATCTGCCTTGAATTCCGCTTCAAGGTAACCATACGCCACTGGTGAGCCGCTACCTGTAGCGATGAACTTATCGCTTGTCATTGAACCGAAGAGGTCAATATTGTAAATCTGACCTTCTCCCTGACTGTCGAAACCAGCGAGGATTATCTGCACGTAGTAAGGAAAGTATCGCTGATTGAATAATACGTTAGAACAGAGTCTAGCGGCAGACTTGACAGGTATTGGTTCTTTGTTCGAAATCCTGTAGATATTTGCATTGTAACGCATAATATCAACAAGATTTTGGGCGTCTGCTACTCCCCCTGCAATAGTCATACCCAGGTGATTATCAACTCTTTGAATTTTCATTACATGTCTATCTGCAATAAATAGACCGGCGCTTGCCCTTGTGTCAGCAGCTAACACTACTCCGTCCTTGCAAGTCAAGGCACAAGTAGTCGTTCCTTTTCTGATGTGCTCTGCAATATATTCTTCGTATCGATTATCCTGCGAACGCATATTACGAGTATCAGAATCGTTACCAGATTTAAGTATTCTCAAAAATATTGCTCATAATAAAATGATTCCATCGGGGATGAGACATGACGCATATAATATGAACAGATTATATTGTACTGGTGATTGGCATCTGAAGTTGCGATAACCGCCAATGAATATATTTCAGCTCAGTTAATTAAAGATAAGCTCATGTCTGAAACGCTATTTGAGAAGATCTGGGACAGTCATGTTGTAGGACCCGGAAATGAAAGCGAACAAGGACCGTCGCTGTTATATATTGACAGACACTTGATCCACGAAGTTACGTCCCCTCAAGCATTTGCCGGTCTCCGAACAACAGGCAGGACTGTCAGGAGACCGGACCTGACATTTGCAACGATGGATCATAATGTACCGACAGACAATAGGTCACTTCCGATTGTCGATCCTACATCATCTCTACAGATCCAAAGATTGGAACAAAACTGTAAAGACTTCGGAGTAACTCTCTTTGATGTCAATAGCCCAGATCAAGGCATTGTACATATTATTGCTCCAGAGCTAGGAATAACTCTCCCTGGAACAACGATCGTTTGCGGCGATAGCCACACTTCAACACACGGTGCCTTTGGCACTATTGCATTCGGTATAGGGACAAGTGAGGTCGAGCATGTATTAGCCACTCAGTGCTTATGGATGGATAAACCAAAAACTTTTGCAATAAATATCGTCGGTAGTCCTAGAAATCCACATGCAGTAACTGCCAAGGACGTGATACTTTCCCTTATCCGCCAAATAGGTACTTCTGGAGCAACAAGTACAGTGATAGAATACCGGGGCGAAACTATATCCAAATTTTCTATGGAAGAGAGAATGACTATTTGCAATATGTCTGTTGAGGCTGGCGCAAGAGCAGGATTGATAGCCCCTGATAGGACTACTTTCGAGTATATCAGGGGACGAAGATATGCCCCTCAAGGAGAACAGTTCGAAAAAATGATGGAATTCTGGGAAGAAAATTTGACGACAGATCCTAATGCACGGTTCGACGAGTCTTTTATTTTGAATGTAGATCATCTTGCACCACAGGTCAGTTGGGGAACTAACCCATCGATGGTAGTAGATGTCACTGAAACTATTCCCTTCCCAGCCGATTTTGCAAAAGGAAGTGAAAATGAGAGAAAAGCTGCGTTCCGCGCTCTGGATTATATGGCGCTTGAACCGGGGACTCCTATAGTAGAGATTCCGATTGCTCGTGTATTCATCGGGTCGTGTACTAACAGCAGGCTAGGAGACTTATTAGAAGCTTCGACCATTGCAAAGGGAAGAAAAGTATCACCGAACGTTAGGGCGATGGTAGTGCCTGGTTCACAAAAAGTAAAGAGGGAAGCTGAACAGCTGGGACTGGATAAAATCTTTATGGCTGCTGGATTCGAATGGCGAGAGTCGGGTTGCAGTATGTGCCTTGGAATGAACCCCGATATTCTTGCTCCTAGCGAAAGATGTGCCAGTACGTCGAATCGTAACTTTGAAGGACGACAAGGAACAGGCGGTAGAACACACCTTGTCAGTCCAGTTATGGCAGCAGCCGCTGCGATCGAAGGTCATTTTGTCGACATTAGAGATTGGTTATAGGTAAGCTCAGGATAAAATTACGCATGGGGGACACCAGAATGGAGCCTGTTAGAATCATAAAAAGCAAAGCTACACCGCTTGATATGGCCAACATAGATACGGATCAAATAATCCCTAAGCAGTTTCTCAAATTGGTTCAAAGGACCGGCTATGGCAAATACTTATTTTATGATTGGCGCTTTGATAAGAATGGTGAGCTGAAACCCAATTTTGTATTAAATGATCCGAAATATCAAGGACGAGAGATATTGGTGACACGTGATAACTTTGGCAGTGGCAGTTCTCGTGAACATGCAGTGTGGGCGCTCGAAGATTACGGATTCAAGGCAATAATAGCACCATCCTTTGCTGACATCTTTTATAGCAATTGTTTTAAAAATGGAATTTTGCCAATCAAATTGAACGCCTCAGATGTAGAGTATTTGATTAGAGACGCCTATGATGAAGAGATCAAGATAGATTTGGCCGTACAAGAGGTGTTAGTTGCTCATAAAATCCTACATTTTCAAATAAATGAGTCAAGAAAAAAGAAATTGCTCGAGGGTTTAGATGATATAGACATTACCTTGAAAATGGAGTCCCAAATTGCGGAATATGAAAAGAAGAATTCTACCTCTGACCACTGGAAAATCCGTTAATAAAGTGTGAAACTCTGCCTTACATTCGAGCGCCAAGAGAAGGAAAAGGAAATGCAATAGAAGTAATAACGGATGGTGTCCATAGACAAGTGTTCTTGTAAATCTAGTGGCTTGCTTCTGAATCCCTTCAATAGCTTTATGAGTCTATAGTGTGCGTCTGGCTGTATTTCCCTACTTTAGCATGCCTCCAATTGTGTAGCGAATATTCCCAAGGATTCCCTTGCGATTTTCTTTCTTTGCTACCGATTTGAAACATTCTGGACATAAGGCACGTAGATTAATTGGTCGATTGTCTTTCAAAGATCCGTTTATATGCTCAAAATTAGGATGGACACTTGGACTAAACTTCACAGAACACTCTTGACACCGACGATGTGCCCTTTCGAGGACTGTTTGTCTTATACTCATCGTAAGATGCTCGTACTTACTTTTATCGACATTTCCGCTAGGATTTCCTCCGAAGAATGACAACATAGGTAGTACCGAAATACTCCAACTTATTTCTTGTGGAAAGAATTTTGTTGTTAGTGAGTTACTGTTAAAGTACCGAATTTGTTAACGCTTGAGACTTGATATCTGCAAGCCGTAAGGGCTCGGGAATTCATTCTTTCGGTCACTCTTATAGCGGCGGCCAAATGGTATCCCTATTCTAGGAGGCTGTGGGGTTGGTCATGTGTTCTTACTATACGATTTTCCGTATGCACATGGCGACCTTAGCATTAGAGTAGGATTCTTTTCTCTTGCTCATTTCAGCTGAAACTCAAACTTCGTACAAATCGATTCTGCGAAACGTAGTAGCAATAAATATTTTAAGGGCGTTACTTGGATTTATCTCGCTCTATACTACAGTGACAACCCAAGCCCATCAATCTAGGGCAATGGAAAATAAAAGATTAAAATATCATCTACGAAGCATAACGCCGAGGGCCGGTGGTTTAGTCCGGTAGAATACCTGCCTTGCATGCCATGGCAGAGGAAACGTAGGTGGTCGTGGGTTCGAATCCCACCCGGTCCATTGCGATATCATTTCCTGGTAGTATCACCTTCCTTTTATTTTTCTCTCTACGACCACGTGCCTTTGCTACAACACTAATAGATGCTTCTGTCTTAGAAATATTCGTGCGAATAGCCTCGTACAGAATAATCTCATCGTTTCCGAATTTTCGAACTAGAAACCGTAGAAGTTTACATTAGCATTCATTTCATATTATATCGTATCATTCGGTCTCATAGTCCTGATAAAAGGCTTGTTTTATATTCTCAGTCAGGTTGCGGATTTCCTTCAAATCAGTAAGCTCGCTTATTCTCTTCGTACTGATACCCAGTGAATCCAATTCATTTAGCCACCAACCATATCTTTCTTGGTGTTCGCTTATTGTGGCCATGACATCAATGTCATCTCATCTAATGCAATATAAAGCTCCAGATCAATATTCTATTAAACAATATTGTAAATACATGGTGAAGTTTGAGAAGGAAAAAACACAAGTTAGGTACGCTACCTATACGGATATTATAATATTATCCATATTGTGATAGAGTGGTTCTCTCTTGAGGCTTCATTTCTCTTTGAATCCTTATCTTCTTGACTGATTCCTCAAAGTGCTGCATTGAAACAAGTGCTTCTGACGAATGTTTTGCTGCTTCTTCCGGCGTAGAGTACTTTGCAAGGTATTCATGCAGTACCAGAGAGACTGCAGTATTAGCAACCGCTGAAACATCTGCGCCGCTAAATCCCTCAGTCACCTCTGCTATTCGCTTTAAATCTATATCTCGACCTAAAGGTTTACCTTTTGTATGTATTTCAAGAATTTTCTGCCTTGTCTTTACGTCAGGTTTTGGCACATATACGATCTTGTCAAATCGTCCTGGCCTTAATAAGGCCGTATCAATCATGTCAACTCTGTTAGTCGCGGCAAGGACTACGACTCCATGAATATCCTTCTGTATACCGTCCATCTCAGTAAGCAACTGAGATACCATTCTTTCAGTACTTGAATGTACACCTCCTTCCATCCCTCCTCCTCTAGTAGGAGCAATAGAATCAATTTCGTCAAAGAATATCACACAAGGAGAGGCTTGTCTCGCTCTTCTGAATATTTCTCTGATACCTCTCTCAGATTCCCCAACCCACTTGGAAATCAATTCGGGTCCTTTTACGCTAATAAAGTTGGCTTCAGACTCTGTAGCTACTGCTTTTGCAAGCATAGTCTTACCTGTACCTGAAGGCCCGTGTAGTAGAATTCCTTTAGGAATAGAATGACTCAATTCCTTGTACAAATTTGGATATCTCAAAGGCCATTCTACTGCTTCCTGCAATTCGCGCTTGACTTCTTCTAGACCGCCTATCGCTGTCCATGGGATATCTGGTGATTCTAAGTAGACTTCTCGCAAAGCTGACGGCATTATATCCTTGATCGAGTTGTCAAAGTCACTCATGGTTACTACTAACTTATCCAATACTTCTGGTGCAAGTTTCTCGTCTTCCAAATTAAGTTCAGGCAGCAATCTTCTCAAACATTTCATGGCTGCTTCCTTGCACAAGTATTCAAGGTCTGCACCAACGAATCCATGGGTTAC
>DAOM01000222.1:7221-7921 GCA_002501855.1 Candidatus Nitrosopolaris nunavutensis | reverse complement strand
CCTTCTCCTAATACACGGTTTTCAACTGCACCCACATAGAGAACAACTCCCCTATGTCCTGCTTCTACTACTACTACTGATTCGAACATAATGACAATGATCACAACAAACGTGATTATCCCTGCTACAATTTTTAATTTGTTAGAAGAAAGGGCCGAGTTTGAGGCCCTTGGTCCTTTATACTTAAACGGTTCTCTATCAGGGATTCCATTAGCGTTAGTTTTCTTGAAAGGGTTTCTCATGGAGCTATTCTTCTAAACTTGCCATAACAATTAACATTTTTGACACTTGGGGTTTCTAAAGCAGCAATATTAATAATTATATCCACAGTTGACGTAGTAGCCCATGAAACCCCATATAAACACAACTGCTGTTCAATACTAGACAAGTTTTAAGGCTTCATTTCTTAGCATAACCTCAGATAAAGTAATGAATCATAATCCTCATAGATGCTATTACATACATGAGTATTGTTATTCTCAATAACTGCAGTTGGATTCAGAAGGGAAATTCCTTATGGAAAACAATAGTAACCGCGAACAGTCAGACGATGATTTAGATAGTCGTAGCCAATATAAACGTGAAAATAAGTCAAACAAATGCGAAACCTTAGATGAGGACACATTTGCTTTTATGCATTGGCTGTCAAATCTTGCTGGTATTGCCGAAGTTACCAACCTTAATGTAGAGACAGATTGGC
>DAOM01000222.1:3518-6880 GCA_002501855.1 Candidatus Nitrosopolaris nunavutensis | reverse complement strand
CGTGATCGTTGTAATTAGGTAAATTTCCAAGGGCGACTTGTCTTGTTCGTCGAGCGCTTGATCTGGATCACATGCTATGAATCTATCAATTTAATCGCCCATGAAGCAAAAAAACAATAGTATTAAGAGCCAGTGTGTGTCGTATAGGTGGATGAACAAAAATGCAAATAGTTCAAGTATCAGATATTCATATTGGCGAAAGTTATTTCAAACAAGATGTCTTTGACATCTTAGTTGATGAGGTTAACAATAAGTTAAAGCCGGATGCGATAATCATTACAGGCGATCTCACTGATGAGGGGTTACTATATCAGTTTGAACGTGCCCGTGCGGAAATTAGCAGGTTTAACTGCTCTAACATAATAGTTTTAGCAGGAAATCATGATTATCGTCATACTGGCTATCTACTTCTCAAGAAATTATTTCCGTCACCGAAAGGGATCTATGAGTTTGATGATGATGTAGTATTGCTGACTATTAGCACGGCTCGTCCTGACAGAGACGAAGGAGAGGTGGGATATCGGCAGAACTTGTGGATGGAAAAGGTCATGAGTAAATATGACAACAAAACAAAGATTATTGCAATGCACCACCATCTGATAGGGATTCCCGATACAGGTACCGACAAGAACGTAGTATTTGATGCTGGTGACACTTTAAGGGCATGCTTTCAATCTAAAGTCAATTTAGTTCTTTGTGGTCATAAACATAGACCTTGGGTTTGGAAACTAGGTGCTTTGGAAATTGCATATGCTGGAACAGCGTCGTCAACTCGATTTAGAGGATTTTTTGAATGCTCTTACAATATTATAGACATTAAGAATGGAAAGTCTAATGTTGACATTAAGATAGTAGGAGGCAAAAGGTTACCCCTTTCGGATCTAGTCGAAAGATATAAACCATATTTTGAAAGCTGATAACTTTCTCTTTTTTTTATTTGTAGACCGGTTAATCAGTTCATAACGATTCCTGCCATTTATCAAACCGTTTATCCCATATTGTGCTGTCAGTCAATGCAAGGAATGGATAGAACCCATTGTAAGAAAAAGCATTATAGTAAGTACCTATAACCCGGTATTAATAGCAAAAGGGAGCGTTAAAAATAACATCTTCGTAACTCTTAATACAAAACTAATAAATCAGCCAGCTAACAAGAGTTTTCACAAAAGCACTTGTTGCTACAGAGCCGACTAATGCAATAAATACAATAAAGACAAATGGTAACAGTTAGTAAAAGTTGTAGTTGACAATCAAGCGACATGCTGTGGTATTACTCCACTAGTGCAGTTTGTGTTTTCACAATTAATATCCACAGATGACTAAAATGAAATTGCAGTCGGTTCTATACTCTGAGAAATTATGTCATATTGTGTGTGTGGTCGACGCTAATACTAATCCGAGCAGAATCGCCCAACAGTCTTTATAATTTCCGCAGTTTTATTTACTCCTATATTACTGCACGAAACTGCACTCTTCCGTTAGCCACACTTTCATACGCTCGACCAATATCCTCATGCCCATAGAATATCTTTTCGGAATCTTGCAAGCGCAGGATAACGCTCATAAAGTTTTATTCTATTTATTGACAGGCCCTTCTGTCGTTCATAAGGTGAAACGAAATTATTCTCTTGATGGTATGCTGTAGCACCATTTTCGAAAACTAGCTTTGTACCATTTTCAAACAGGCGCTGTCCGAATTCAATATCCTCATAGCCATAATTCCCATTGAATCCCTCATCCCATAGTCCGATATCGAGAGCATCGTCACGCCAATATGCCACATTACCGCCATGAAAACAATTGCTTGGGAAGGGGTGACTCCTTAACTGTGTAAGTTCAGGAATTCTCTTGTCTCTACGACTGCCTACCACCGTATTTGAAATACTACAGATTGCCGGAAGTGACGATATCAGGTGGAAGTTGCGAACAATGTCTTCAGGTTGAATTGTGCTTGCATCCACAAATTTTCGAAGCCCAATCGTCGCAATTTTGGCTGATTTATGAAACCAGCTCAAGTGTGACTCTAGGAATCTACGAGGACATATCATGTCCGAATCGAGAGAGACAATAACATCACCCTTCGCGACATCTATCCCAGCATTTCTAGAGCTTGCTGGCCCAAAGCCGTTATTAAAAAGAGTTACTAATTTGATGTCTAGTTCTCCTTTATACAGCTCAGCGATCAATTTTGCATCAGCATGATTAGCATCAGCCGCGATAATGACCTCAAATCGATCTTTTGAGTAAGTTTGTTGAGTCAGGCTTGCAATAGTCCTAGCAAGTAGATCATATCCCTCGTGAAAGGGTATAGCTATGCTTGCAAATAATTCGTGCTTAACAGGTTCTTTTTTAACCTTATGTTCTATATCAGCGTAGTCATTAAATAATCTCAATTATAGCTAGCTCGCCAGATGCAATTTTGTCATCAGGTCTTAATACGTATAAACTTTTACGTTTGATGTTCAACCATTTATGAGCACCCAAATAAAACGGCACATAGTTTAGGACTTCTCTACGAGGCAAGATGCTGAGTGGTGTTTATGTCACGGCATACCCAACTAAAAGACCCGATATAGTGGCATATGTACCCCTGTAGTACGAACTGTGACTTCTCATAAATGGTAAGTTTCATTTCCTAGCTCAGACAACGTGATAGTAGTAAATGGTAATAATACAAGGATAGAACCGCAATTTGAAATCGAATGCCCACGTTGCTATGATACCATGACGTTATGCTCTAACTTTGAAATTATTTCTGCTCCAAGTTAGAAGATGGCCGCCAAGCTCAAGCTATCTGATTTAATTTTCTACGATCCTGAAATAATCGTTTGTATTGAATTAATCGTGTATGTGCTGAATTTTCATACTATTACCGTGATACGAATAACCAATGTTTTCGTAGAAAGGAATATTCTCATCTGAACAATCGAGTACTGTTCTTACGCATCGCATTATCGCTGCTTGCTCGGTAGCGTATTTTACAAGCTTGAATCCAATCCCTTTCCTCTGAAACTCAGCCCTCACTGCTACATCCTCGATATGTGCTACTCGTCCTCCACCGAAAATGAATTTTGGTTCTACAAGGAGCGTTGTTGTTCCTATTATCAAACCTTGGTTTCTGCCATCTTGAACAACGGCAACAAATATTCTGTGGAGTGGATTTGATTTTATCTCCTTTAATATCGCTTTCGCGGCAGGTTTAACGAGACCTCCAACTGGAGCTAAATACTCTAGCACCTCTAATAATCCACCACATTCAATATCGTTTTCTTCTATTTCACGTATTGTATAATTTAAAGAGGAGTTAGACATGTCTACTCTCAGCCTAAGACGATCCGTTCGTTGTTACATCAAGTGTTTTC
>DAOM01000222.1:0-3168 GCA_002501855.1 Candidatus Nitrosopolaris nunavutensis | reverse complement strand
TGTTTTCAACTTTTCTATTGATAGAAGCGTCCTACGAGGTACTCGATCTCTTTCCCTGTTATACTAACCAGCGACGACAGAGCCTTAATTATCCTTATGATTTCTTCAAAGCGAAACGATCATCCGGAATCCACTTCCCTCCTCGTTGAGAGGGATAAAAAAGACAAGCAAAATTACACGTATCTGTGGCCGAAATTGTCAGTTTTCTCGGAATCCTTCCTTTTCAGCCGAGAAGATTTACATTCACAATTCATCTAGTATGCAAGATATCTTAGGTAGCTCTCAGGCTTCACTTTTTCGCATACTGCTCCTTTGCAACTCCCATTATACGGATCGAGTATTACGTAGAAGTACAATTCTTATAGGTATTACAATTATACCTGGAGCTAGAGTCCACCTGGTAGGCAAGCCAGAAAGACCACTAGGATCCTGTATATATAAAGAATAATCAACAGAGAAAAATGAGGTCATGTTAAAAAAGCTAACGGTTTTATATGGTCAATCGAATTCCACCAACGAAATCGATTGAATTTGCCTCAATTGATGGAATTGGAAATATGTATCTTGTGTACTTTGTGCTTTAGATATTAGTCTTCTTCCTCTCTCATCCGCACCATTCGAAGATACTATAAGTTGTTTACCTGCCGATCCAAACGACTATTAACCTCTCTTTAAACTCGCAGGAGAGATCATATTTCGGAGAACAAAAACAGGTCGTATTTTTTAAGCTAGTCTCATTTTTCATTTTGGAATTCTGTTAAATAAAGTTCAACCAAAGACATGGAACAGGTTCTATTTTGTTCAACAAGAGCGATCGGTTTGTTGAATTGATAAAGACTGAAAAGATCCTTCGGATTAAAGGTGAATTAGGTGTGCCAAACATAATTGATTTATTAGGATGCGTGATGGTATCTGCTTTTATTGCAATGCTTAGACACTAAGTGATTATAGATTATCTATAGAGATTTATTCTTTCTTAAGGCAAAAAAGATGAAAGTATAATCGCGCCCAACTGTAGTGGCTCTCCAATGTACTACCTTATCTTCATGTGTAAAATCAATTGGTTCAGTAAGAGTAAAACCATTCTGTTCCGCAACATCAATCACATTTTTCTTTATCTCTTCCTTACTGAAAACATTATTAGGCGACATCTTTCGAATATCTTTGCTAACAATTTTGTTGACTAATTTATCGGGCCAATAATCGCTAGACGTCAAAAGCATCCCACCTTTTTTTAGTATTCTATTCATTTCCTTGAAGTAGTTTTGAGTATTAACACCATGTTCAATTACCGATAAGGATGTAATATAATCAAACATATTGCTTTGGAAGTTGGTTTTTTCGAGGTCTTGGATCGAGATAGCAAATCTCTTATTTTCATACATTTCTATTATAGGCTTATAATTTCTTCTGTAAATAGAATGCACTACTTTCATTAGTGAAAGATTTGTTATTCTATTTAGAAATAAGTCGCACCCGTAGAGATTTTTAAAGCCTAATTTTTGAAGCATGGGTAAGATAGGGGAATCGTTACATCCGACATCAAGAATAAATGAGTTTCTATCTGCTCCATTTATTATATCAATCATTTTGTGTGTGTCCCATGATTTTACTCGGTCATGATGTGGAAACAGATCAAGGGAGCGAAGATGATTTATAGCCTCATCCACTTCAGATGAGGTTTTCAAAACTGAATTAGATCCCATTTTTTCACCAGCAAAATTGGTTGATCTAATCAAGTAATTTAAACTTATGAAACATTCAGGGGAAAAATAAAAATAATTTTTACTATTTAGGTGTTATATAATAAGTCTAATTGTTAAAGCATTTTGCGTATTCTTCGTAGCATTATTTAACGGGTTGATTTAAATCCCACAACATGCCAATGATAATATTCACTTATTTGGAAGCAGATTTGTGTATGACGTAGCGTAAAAATATCTAAAAAATCCCTTTGATGAGAATATTTGGAACGACATCAGTCTTGTCGTAGGTTCATTGCTTGGACCTACGAAAAGATGTTGGCTTGCAATTACGAACCAGGACCTGGATATTGTTGAAGTAATCCACCGTTGACCGGAAAGAACAACAATTTAATCTCTTTATGAAAGCATGTGGGTATAGACCGCCATCTATTCGGCCCTAATAAAAATCGGTACGAAAAACGCAAGATGTAGATGTCAGGGAAAGTGCGGCTACTCGCGTCAGATAAAAAGTGGTAAACGTTCTTGGGTTTTTCTCGCTGCACGATCTCATCACTTGTATATCAAATTTATAGTAACTCCGTTTGCATTATCGAATACGATTGACTGTTGGTTGTTGTTCCATAAAAACAGATTTGTAATAGAAGTTACCTCATCTGAATTCCCTGTAAATGGATTTGTACCGCTAATGTCTGAGCCAAGACTTGTTTCATAAAGTGAGTTCTGGTCTAGATTTGATCCGGTAATTTGTTTTAGATCTAATATTACAGCATGTTGGATTTGGCCGTTGTCTGAGATTTGAGCTACTACGATGTTTTGCTGTGAGCTACTTGGAAGATTTGCTGTAATGTGACCTCCTATCACCCGATACGGCGCTACATCGGCGAGTGGGAATAACGCGCCACTTGACATTGAGGATTTGGCCAGCTTTACCGTTAGTATGTCTGTTAAAGGCCCCTGTGGCGCTGAAATAGTATTCTGCTTGACTATGTTGTTTATTTCATTATTTTTAATTATGTTGTTTACTTCATTATTTATCCTAACTGATTGTTTTATCGTTTGTTCATTTGTTATGCGTGTTCCTGGGCTATTGTTCACATTAATATTGGCATTATTTTGCGCCCCCTGATTGACCGTGGTTTTGGAATTTTGAGTTACGGTAGACGGTGAGGACGATGTACCAGAATCAGTCGTAGAAGATGAAGAAGATGGTTGATTAACTATGTTAGATTTCACATTGGCGTTATTACTAATACTAGATTTAGTATTCACACTACTTTTTGGACTATTTGTTACATTGATATTGCTATTGGCCTGCCCTGCTTGGTTGAGGTTTATCTTGGAATTTTGTTTTATGGATGATGGATTGTCGAATTTGGATTTGTGAGATGACGATAATGGGATGTTAGCTAAATTAGAATTGACATCAGCATTATTGTTAATGGTTGATTTACTATTTGCACGA
>DAOM01000339.1:1421-5781 GCA_002501855.1 Candidatus Nitrosopolaris nunavutensis | reverse complement strand
GGTGAAAAAATTGGAGTATTTCCCCTTACAGCAAGTGCAAAGGCAAGTTGTTTGGGTGAGTCGCGTGGCTTTGTTAAGGTATATGATAAAGGAGGGATAATTGTAGGGGTGTTGATAATTGCGCCACACGCCGGAGAGATGATCAGCGAGGCAGTCCTAGCGGTTAGGATGAATATGAAAATTGAAGATGTGCAGGACACAATCCACGCCCACCCAACGCTTCCGGAATCCTTTCTTGAAGCTGTTAGAGACGTTAATAATATCGCAATACATTTACCTACCAAAGGAAGAAAATCCGACACAAAATAATCTTAAGCACAACCAAAAAAGAATAACTCAATTAAAGACATGGGTTTTTGCTTCATGTAACAGTGCTGACAAGTTATTACCACCACTGCTAACTAGATTTGGAGATATACACTTTAAACCATATACAGAGGGAGAGTTTGTGAATATTGCTGTAGAGATTCTAGATAGGGAGGAAAGAGTAGACAGAGACGTCGCTTTTTCTTTTTTCAACAAACACTAGGTTCCGGCCCTAGAAATTGGGGCACATCATCGACCTCCTTGACTTTGAAGTTCCAATACAGATAAGCTATTATCTAATAAAATAGAGTCATTTGCTAATCTTCAAAGCTTCAAAAGTGCAATGACAGGAAAACTAGGATATAACATAGAAACGATAAATGGTACTAAACTGTTTGTTGCATATAGTCCAGTAAAACTAAATTTCGTCACCTGGGTTATTCTTTTCATGTATCCTTTTTATTGAAACATCTTAGAAACATCTCTCGTTACGTGGAAGATGGCTATGTCACAACTCTTTCATCTGGCATTAATTGAATCGAGAGAATGAAGTACTTTGTTTTATTGCTCGTGCAATGTCAGCACGATCCTATTTGGAGTATACTCTCTGCGCCACCAGCGTTTATAGAGCATTCCTTTTGCACCATCCATGTAACCAATCCTTTTCATCAAGAGCATCATCACTAAACATATCTAGAATATTTGTCTGCAAAAGGTGCAGACTGGTTGGATAGAGAGATTAAGAGTAGGAAGAGTGGTATAAAGCACACAAGTCTATTCTCTTGCTCTTTAAGCTATAAATGGTAGAATAAATATGATTCCTATTTAATGAATTTCTGAATGAGCGACGCAAGCTGATTGCATAAATCATTCATGACGGATAAATATGATTGTTAGTTAATGAGATGTTGTCCTTGTATTATTAGCACATTCACTGTCACTACATATTGAAGTGATCGTGGTACATGCTCCATTAATGCATTTTGATGTGACTGCTGATGAGGTGTTTTCTCCCTCCCCACTATCTAGTTCAAGATGAATTCCATCATGAAATGGGAGTCATAATCAACGACGTAGATTCAGATCAGACAAATTATCACATTGTCAATGGCCAGACAAATAGCCTGGCATAACGTGGAAGATTCAATTATTGTTGCCGAACTGTTGCTTTTTCCTTATAACCACATATTACGCATCCGGTGACGTATAGTGTATTGGCCTTGCAAATTGGACACCAATTAGCCTCTCTTGACATATCGATCGTCACATAACAATTAAGTTGTCTGAATCCGGGTAATATCTATCTTGGTGTCAACTACATCTGGTACCCCAGATGACGCTTCAATTCAACCGACGGTATCGAATTCAATTCAGCAGGTGCGTTTATCCCAAATTCTTTACTCTAGTTCATTTCTTCTTAATATCTTTAAGATAGAGTTTCATCGATTCTACGATAAGGGCAGTTACTGTCGTTTTCATATCTATCGCCAAATGTTTGAAATCATCAAGCAGTTCAGTAGGAACTTTCATCGTGGTTTTAGTATCATCCTCTTCTATGGTTTCATTTGTTTCCATGTAAGATATTAATAAGCACAGGTATATTTCTTTATGGTTTAGCGGATATATATCAGAACGTACAGATGCGTGGTTATATCAGCAGTTAGGTAATATGTCTGCCCTGGCATAGAGATGTTCAACCGTATACGGGTATAGATTTATATATTCTATGCATATCGATATAGGTATGAAGTACCGGGATAGAAACGAAATTACTGCGCAGATTCTTGAAAGTGCTAACGGCAACGGAGTACGATTATCGAAAATAATGTATGATGGATACCTTTCGTACACAGTAACCAAGGAATATCTGGGACTTTTAATAGAAAAAGGTCTGATAGAATATCTGGATGGAGAAAGAACATTCAAGACTACAGAGAAAGGCATGAATTTCCGTCGTATTCATAATAGGGTGCAAGAATTTAACCTACTTACAACGAATTTGCAGAAAAGAGAAGAGATGGTTTCATTTCTTTAACCTCAACACTTCGATAAGATGACATTATATACGCGTGCAATGGGAGATGGCTTGGCAGGTAACCTAAGGTTGGCAATAATAAATTATGGTTGGGACAAATGACGTTACTAACAAGAAGCAAACAGAAAAAATCTAAAAAGGTGATGCTACTAGAGTTAGCGGTGGTCACAATCATAATCACGCTGTCGTAACCGCAGGTGTTCTTGCTTGAAAAGAGGCCGGTTATAGGAATTTTGAAGGCGCGGCACCGGCATTATTGGGTTGACTAAACTAAACTAACTTACTATGATATTTGAAGTTTGTAATTAACAACGACTTCAATAGATATTATCGCTCAGCATATTTGATTTCCTATCAAATCCTATCTTATTAGCCCCAACCTAAGACAAGTTAGTTGACCAACCACGGGAATGGTCTGAGACGACCGTCAGTGAGGCCATTATCACCATTATGACCATCACCCTATCTGAAACCGAAAAATGCTTTAACATGAGAACATATCAAACAGACTTGGACAAGATAATATCATAAAGTTCTCGAGTCTTCTCCCTCAATATATCGAAACCAAAATTATCTTTAAACAAAAGAGAAGAGTTATCATTACGACAATAACTACTAATCATGACATTGCTATTTGGTGGAAATATTATCAAATATTGTATGCAATTGTCCAGACATACGCATTATAGCTTCACTATTTTTAATAGAAATATTTTTTATTGAAATGAACTCTTCGTAATTTATAAATGAGTTTAATGATTCGGCCGATAGAACAGAATGATGTAGAGATCTGCGGCAAGATTGGATACGAAGCGCACAAAACCATTTCTTTTGCTCATGGCTATCCTTCCGAGCAGCCTTCTGAAGAATTTGGCATACGGCTTATCAGAAGGCTTCTTGGTAATCCAAATTCATGGGGCGTTTTAGCAGAGCGACAAGGCAAGACATTAGGAAGCATATTCCTTCATAAATTTCCACCTTCGCCTGTGGCAGTGATAGGCCCACTTACAGTCCATCCTTCTGCAAAGGGCGGCGTAGGTAGGATGTTGATGGATGCTGCTCTTACCCAGGCTCGTAAACAAAACCATCACCAGGTTAGATTAGTGCAATCACCAAGTCACATTCGTTCCTTCGTATTGTATACAAAGTCTGGATTCACACTTCGTGAGCCTCTATTTTTGATGCAAGGGCAACCACTAAAAGGTAGGAATAATACGAGCAGCGCTAACGTTCGCCTAGTTCGTGATGACAACGATATTTCTGTGTGCAACGAGTTTTGCAAGTCGGTATATGGATTTTCAAGGGAAATGGAATTGCGTCAGGCGAAAGACCAAGGCGTCGCCGCTATGATAGAAAGAGACGGTGTCATTACAGGCTACGCAGCAGGTATAGGTATATTTGGTCACGCAGTTGCAAAGTCAAACGAGGACCTGAAGGCGCTGATTGCTAATGCGTCTGCAATTCTTGGCCCTGGTTTCTTTGCACCTGCTCGGAACCACGAAGTAATTAATTGGCTGCTTGAAAATGGCTTTCAAATTGGTTGGCCTGCAAACCTTATGACTATTGGTCCCTACCAAGAACCACTGACGCCTTTTCTTCCATCTTTGGCATACTAAATCATACATACATAAATTATGGTCATCCAAATCTGTGCTATTTTTGAGAGGGAAGTTGAACAGACTACGCGAGGAACATAATCAGACAGCAGTTGCAGGACAAGATATTTTTCAACCTAAGTTATTTTATTGTTGACGGGTTATTGCAAATACCAAATTTGCAATCACAAAATTTAAAGACTGGATAATAGAACAGATCACATAATTCGTAAACTTGGTTTCGAATTAGTTTCGAAGGAGTTCAATAGCGAGTGGGTTTGAGAAGCGAGTTTTAAGGGAAAACCCCAAGAAAAGTTCTTATGAACCTTCGTTTCGCAATTCTTAGTGCATTTTTACCCCTCTCTGTCAAACTATAGACTATTGTTTTGCCTTCTTTTTCCTCGCTACTAATAAATCCCATTTC
>DAOM01000339.1:0-1336 GCA_002501855.1 Candidatus Nitrosopolaris nunavutensis | reverse complement strand
TGGGTTTGAGAAGCGAGTTTTAATTCCATGTATCTTGTCATCCAAAGTGTTAGAACAGAACACGAAATATTGAGTCTATGTAAATTCTTGGACAACAATAACAACGAACCTGTTCGCTGGAAAAGAAATAATAGTTATTGAAACTTATTCTGATATTCAGCCACTTAATTTTTTACACGTCGTTGTTGTTTAAATCAAAAAGAGTGTAGACGGCTTAAATGAAAAGAGGGATCGTGGATAGGAGAATTATGAACCACACAGGAACAAACTATCCCTAATCCTCTCTCCTTCGAGCCAAATCTACACCTAAATTATTATTGTGCAAATGTAGAATAAATAGGATTGCTAACTCTTTGCGTTATTCATAATAGATAAAAGATATCTGTGTTGCTAAGAGTTCTATTCTAATTAATACTTCACCATAATCTTTCTAATGAATATATCAGAGTTTGAATATATCGACAATTTCTACTGTATTATTAGCAGTTGTTGTAAAGCAGTTCAAATATACTATAATGGAAGATAGCCTCTGAGAACAAATGAATCACAAGAACACAACTTTAGCAATTGCGGCGATCGTAGCGGCAGTAGCTATAACTGCAGCAGCATTCCCTATACCACAACAAGCATTAGCACATTACGGACACCACAACCATTACAGCAACAGCGTAGACGTTAGTCAAAACATAAGCCAAGCCAACCTTTGTAGCAACTCGACTTGTCTAAATGACGCCAGCAATAGTGCCGACATACACCGCTGATCTAACACAATCCAAAAGTAAAGACATATTCTCTCCATTATTTTTTTCGAGATATACGAGCTCGCTGCCTTTCAGTAAGACAATGACTGGTTAATTTTTCATTCAATTATAACGAGCTTGAGAAATCTAAAAAAATACTCAGAGTCTACTTTAACAATCATTATGGTGAGGAATCAGTAGTTAATAGATTACACTTTAAGGCCATGAGTGGGATATCGTTGTTTGTAGATGAAAGTAAAGCATTGGATCATGCACAAGCGCAAATCCTTGACGTTTTTCTGTCCTTGCTGGTTATATTCATCTGTTGCTTTGATTTCGTATCAACATATCACCACAGTGCAACTAGCGGCACGCCAATTATGAAAAAGACAATAATAGTTCGTATCGGAATTCTCGGTACGATTAACGAAATTCCAAAGCACAGTGTCCGACACCAAGCATTGAAAGCCAGCGTGTTGTGGTATCCATTTTATCACCTGCCCTGCGGTTAGGATGAATATGAAAATTGAAGACGTGCAGGACACAATCCATGCCCACCCAACACTTCCGGAATCGTTTCTTGAAGCTGTTAGAGA
>DAOM01000332.1 GCA_002501855.1 Candidatus Nitrosopolaris nunavutensis | reverse complement strand
TAGTGTGCATATATGCATATATGTATCAGAGAAGGTGCGGATATCCTACCAAGTAAAAGTAAAACTTTATACAATGATGTAATGCATACAGCCCCTATGTCCACTTCACCAGCAGATTCAAAAAACGACACTCTTAAAACATCAGGAGTTAATCCTGAAAAGACTGCAGAGTCGATAAAGCACATTGCGAAGAGTATCCGTGAAGCATCAGCGAAGATGAGAGAGACAGTAAGAACTTTACGCGAAAGCGGGGCTATTGACGAAATTACCCAAGCAGTTTACGAAGCAACCGTAGCGGCTCGAGATACTGCAAAAGAACTTAATGATGCCGCAAAGGATCTTAAAGAGCGTGGTATTATCAAAGATACTGCCGCTGCCGTAGAACAAACAACCATGGCTGCGCGTGAGACAGCTGAGATAATAAGGGATACTGCACGGCAAACAGCAGAGGCGGCACCCCAGACAACGGAAACCGTAAAGGAAGCAGCGAGTAAAGTAAAATCAAAAGCAAGACATTCTGGGCAGTCTTAAATTTTTTGTCCTAATGAGTCGCCATCTGGAATTATGTTGTGGGTAGTGCATACTGACAAATGTCGATTATTACAGCGACCGGCTTAGTAGTGGACTGGTAAATAAGATCTCCTACATAATCCAAATTGGGATATTCCATATTCTCTTATAGGCAGGATCTTTGCAACTGCATCATGCAATGCTATAACAAGTTTATTATAACAAAAAAATGGTCAATGCTAGGTATGTTAGCACAAGGGAAGGTTGACAACTATTTCTATTAATTCAAAAAGTCGTTCTATTGATTCAGTATGATTTTAGCCTAACAGTTTTTTATTAACGTCAGTAAAATAACAATATTGACATTTATCTGCTTACCTCTGCGTGTCTAGATGTACAGTAAAATTCTGGTGCATTAACTCACTTATTTGATAAATACGATATTGCTATGTCAGCATTAGGTGATTTAGCTATTAATACCAACGAAGTAGAGGAGTCAGCAATTGCCAAGTCAACAGGGAAACAAGATGAGAATGATATGGCTACGGAGGATGCTGCTCTGTTCGGTGTATTAAGCTCCAAGAGAAAGATTTCCAAAAGCGAGGCAGATTATAGAGAACAGGAGAGTAGCAGCCCTGAAACGGATTGGAAATGTGCCGTATGTAAATTCAATTTGGGCGACGAAAAAAGGTGGCATATAGTCGAAGGAGAAATCGCAAATAATGGTATTTCAAAGTTTCTCTCCCCGAAAGGTGATGGGATGCTGCCAGGAGATATTGTATGGGATTTCATAAAGAAGACAGGAAGAAAGCTTGATTACGAGGAAGGATATGTCATCAACAAGGGTGCAGAGGGGTTCCAATGTAAAGATTGCAAATACTACATGTATTCGGAAAAATGCCTCTTGATAAAGGGAACATTTCGACCAGAAATGAGCTGTGGATTCATAGTAAAGATCGGTAACGGAACCGAGATTTGAATTTTGAGGGTCTGACCGAATTTCGCGATTACGGTAGTCAGATTTAGGGTACTTGTAATAACCAAACGGCAATTATTCTTGTTTTATTATGACTCGGCATCTAACAGCGATCTTTGAGAAGGTTCTACGTTTTTATAATCATGCGAATCCAAGATTTTCCTCACCTTTAGCGCTCTTGCAGTGCCAAAACCGGGAATTCTGGCAAGTTCTGCTGCTGATGCGGTTAGAGCGCGGTGAGGTGTCAAAAATCTCTCAAGCATCCTCACTGCAAGCTTGTCGCCTACACCGGGTAGCGAAGAAAGTATTGAGAGTTGTTGTATTTGGACTGGATTCGTCTTCTTTATCCGCTTTAAAAGCGGACCCTTACTCGCACCTTCTTCTAACGCCCTATTTACCATCGTTACTAGTAATTGTGATGTAAATTCTGCATATGGAGTATTTATTATTGGAATTCTAAAATCCAATGCGACCTTTGCTAGAGTTTCGTTTATCAAATAAATCCTTTCATTATCATCAATAATGCCTTCAACAGCAGCACCAGCGCCATCAGAAAGAGTTAAAATATTTCCTTCTATGATTATCACCGGTTTAGTATAGTGCTGAACAAGTTCCGAGCACTGTACAAGTAATCTTCCATCATATACTGAATTTAACAGGTCGTGTATCGTTTTTCTTTCTATTGCAGTTTCCGCAGATATGACATAATCACCCACTTTAAGATGGGCAAAATCTGTTACTGCGCCCGCTTGGCGCAGGAGACCGGGAATCCTACTGCGTCTTTCTCTTTCGTCAACTACGATCCTAACCGGCACGATCGTTATAACCTTCTGTCTTTCTACTTAGCTTTTTAAGCTTGTACTTGTTACATTCATTTTCTTGTAAAATTTTATATCTATTGACTGCGTGGTTTTGAACTAGATTCAGTGGCACCGGCTGTACCTTGTGTTCCACGTATCATTTGGTTGATTTTGTTTTCTACCTCCTTAAGGTTGTCCTTCACCCGTGTCTCTTGCTTTGTCAGAACCATCACTCTCGTGTTTGATAGTTCTTTTTTCTCCCCGAGCTCCTTTAAGAGATCTTCTTTTTTTGATTTAATTAGGAGAGGGCCTGCACTTTTGTATACTATATCTTCTGTCCCTATCTTCTTTAGCTCTTCTAATGCTCTGTCAGTTTCAACAATTTCTATTTCTACTTGTTGTTTTTGCATCATAATCGCCTGTAAATTCTGCTGAAGCTGCTGCAGACGTGACAGCTGTTCTTTTAGCCACGGTGGTAGTTCCTGTTCGCTCATGATAATACCGTGAATCTGATGGACATCACCAGAATAAAATCATACCGTTAGACACTGGCCTGAGGGTGCTAGCCAACCTCAAACTAGCACGAAATCAAAAGCATGACCTTAAATTTATCACGTCAAATACAAATGCTTTATTTTACAAACCATTTCCATAGCTCACAGCACCAGTTCAGCCAATACTCTTTATACTTCCCAACCCTTCCTGCCTGTAGGAATTGTCGATATATAGAGCGATTGCTACCATTATCCGCATTACTTGGAGCTCTTTAGAATCTTACTGTGTTTCGGCTCCTTTACTATTGTTCCCCCAACACTACTTCCAGTGCTCGAAGAACCACCAGGTGTTGATGACGAGGCAATAGTACTATTGGTCGGCGTTGCTACGCTTGCAAGAGACGGCGGAAACCCAGTGCCCGTGGTCGTAGTATTATTGGCTAGTTGTTGTTGTGCTTTTCCTGCCACTCCTGTTACGTTTAGACTATAAAATTTAGTAAAATTGAGGTTTTGGGGACAAGACATTTTGGCAGTTATTTTATTTTGCCCTTGTTTGATTACAGTATATTTTTGAGTAGCTGTAAAAGTCCAATTTGAGTAATCGTTTGCTCCTCCATGTCCTGTTGATATTGCTCTCTGGTATGGCCTTATACCATTTATGACAACTGAAACAGTACAGTCAGTAGTTGCATTAGCGGAAGAAGTACCTGAAACTAGAATTCCGCCTGGTGGAACTTGCTGGCCTTTACTTGGCGAAGTAATTTTTACTTCGGCTTTGTTCGGGAATGCTGCAGCATACGTAGTGTCAATCCATGAGATATCAATCCACAAAGAAAATAAAAGCATAGTCACCATCGTTATTCCAACATAAGATGGCAGTGTTCGAAAGCTTAATTTACAACATTTTTTCATGCTTAGATTATATAAAATATCCGTTATAAATTTGCTATATGAGGATTCTTAATATAGATAGCCGTATCTACGTTCTGTCTGCATACAAACGCTCAATAAAAGTACGAAACCCGTTTGTATGTGCTCTTTCAACAAACCAGCGATATTGTTACAATCTATTCCACCAAACCTCCCAGCACGGCGGCGATGATGATTGGAATTGTCAATCATGAGAAAATAAGACCGAAAACAAACAGATCGCCCCTAAAGTGATGGTCAGAGATAATCTACTACTTAGATTTTTGTAGTCGTCTTGGATTTGTTTCCTCGTCTTCTATTATAAAGGATCCACAGGATTATTGCGATTGTTGAAACGATTGCAGTAGTATAAAGATATCCAGAATATTTATCGATGTGCTTCCAATTAATTCCTAGTTCTATTCCAGCGTAAGTGAGCAAAGCATTCCAAATCAGAGAACCAGCAAAAGTATAAACAGCAAACTTGACAATGCCAGTTAATCCGATACCTGCTGGTAATGAAATATACGTCCTTACTCCAGGTAAAAGCCTACCAATAAAAGCAATTTTTTCACCATATTTTTCAAATAATCGCTCAGTGTACTCTAGATGTTTCTTTTTGAATAAGACATATTTACCGTATTTGATAATTGCAGCTCTTCCAACACGTAAACCAAGATAGTATGTAGCAATGGAACCTACTAGGTTTCCAAATGAACCTGCTAGTACCACTCCTACTGATCCCAATTTTCCAACTGAAACGAGATAACCAGAAAACGGCATTATGACCTCACTTGGTATGGGAATCAGTGCACTTTCGAGTATCATGAGAAAAAATATTCCGCCATAGCCGAGGTTTGAAATAATTGAGGTTATGAATTGTACTAGTGAAGTTAGTATCTCGGTTATTGCCATTTTTTTTATATTGTCAGTCAGTAAAGGGTTATTGAGGGATATTTTAACTAGCTTTACTATATATACACTATATATACACCAAATCGATTGTCTTCCATGTATTATCATGTTTAAAATGCGTATGTTTCTTTGTAGTGAGTTGTTGGAAATGATCAGAAAACCATGAGAGTTTTTCCTAACCATTTATTTCCTAGCGTGCTAAATGGGATCGATGTAGAAAGCTATTTAGTTTTAGAGGTGGAGTAAGATGGAGCTCCACTTAGTAA
>DAOM01000015.1 GCA_002501855.1 Candidatus Nitrosopolaris nunavutensis | reverse complement strand
ATCAGATGTGTATAAGAGACAGTCTCTAACGTAACTTTTCTAGTTCGCTGTCATCACGATAATTTTCAGGGTCTAGTCTGAAACCTTGTGTGTGATCGTATGGGACATCGCTTAGTTTCAAATAATATTCTAGATTTCTTTTTTTAAGCTGTTTTGAAATCCAGCGTACAAATTGCTGTTCAACCATATTTCCCTCTTCTTTTCGCATATCGGGATGGACTTCAAGTAAGCGTTCCACAAACTCCGGATCGAAATAGAGTTGAAAGAAATCCCAGCCAAGAGCACTACCATTAGAGGAACATTCGAATTTACTCTTCGTATGAACTCCCCATTCAAGTTCTCCAATATAGTCCATTATCTTTTCTCTTTCTTTATCAAATTTTATGCATGAACCAGAAATCACTATCATCGGCGGCTTCAGAGATCGTATTCTCTTCAATTCACCAAATTCCTCGGACAGTGCATATACATCATCAGCGTTATATTATTGTCGCGGGATATTTTTATCATATGGCATACAATGGAGCCTTACTTATATAATTGTAATAGTAACCTAGGAGGTACAGATTTCAGTATTTTATAGTTGGTAATGTGTTACTAACTTAGTAACTATAAGGTTATCAACTGTAAAGCTTTTCGTAGTATCAGCCCGCGACGTAATCAAGTTCAGTGCAGGTAGTGGTTTTTTACTCGAAAATCGGAGACTAAATCCTTTATACATTCCCAAAGTAAAAACAGTGCAATGTGATGGGAGGAACAGAATAATGAGTGTTGCCAAGCACTATGAAAATTAGCTATCATAGTTGTTTTGATTTTTCCGTCCGTCTAAATGGTGGATCTATTTAAGTGGGAGTGACTTAGTGTGGAGGAACATATTCCAGTGATCTAATTGATTTTTTATTTTGAAGTTGCGTTTGTAAACCGGTTGGCATAGACAATAATCCATTCAGCGCTCAGTATTACTGTAAGACACTGCATTTGGTTAAGATTACATCTATGTTGTTAGTCTGAGTTTGCCCGTCAGAGGTGGATACTCGTAGCCATAGTTTATGAGACGTAGGTCATTATCTGCTGCAAAAAACCCATATCTAATTAACCTTGAAAATAAAACCAAAGAGAGAATAATCAAGAATGAGTTGGGAAATTCCATTAAGGCAGTGAAGGCGCTATGTCAAAGGGAAAAATAATTTGTTTTTGCGAAACGCTATTCCCTCTTACCTTCAGTAGGTCCACACAAGATATCGTAATGTTACAAATGCCTGAATTCACCAGGGTATGGGTAATCGCACTAGTATCTGCAAATGTATGTTTCACTCGATTCATTACTAAAGTAATGTGGATACTTTAGATGCACCAGCAATCGGGCAGCGTGCAGCTTCATTATATTTTCCTTTAGTCTCACAGATATGACCGTTAATGTATAGTGTCGTCTAATGACACCCTGGCACTTCTGTAATCCTTTGACTATCTTCTGGCAGAATATTATGATTCTCGAATAATTTGGTAAAGTATAGGCTCATATATCTTATAATGCTGGTATGTACGAGTGACCGAGAGTACAATATGAGAGACCTTGTCAGAGCTTCGTCAAATTCTGTGACTCTATTCACTTTGTTGCTACTATTGTTGTTCTCTGCGATGCTCTCCATTCCGGAATACGAACTAGCAACAGCCCAAACAAAAACAGCTCTAACAACAATGGCACTGGCAGGTAATGTATTGACATATGAGAGTTCTAATCATGGATTTATTGTGCAATATCCGGCAAGTTGGCAAAAAGTAGAATTCAGCAAGGGAATTGCAGAAGGTACTCGGAATATGGTTGTTAATTTTCTTTCACCACTGGAAGGACCTTCCGACACATTCCGAGAGTATCTTATAATTCAAACAGCGAATGTGACGTCCCGAGAATTATCCCTAAAAACATTTACCGACGAACAAATTACTTTTTTAAAAGACTCTTTCCCAGATTTTAATATTCTTGAATCAAATCGAAGTACAACTATTACAAGTCATATCGCATACGAGGTCGTTTACACTTACAGTGATCCTATCATAGGAAAAGCAAAAGCGATGGAATTTTGGATTGTAAACGGCGGGAAAGCATATATCCTTTCATATCATGCAGATGCGGCAAAATACTCCAAGTACTTGCCAACTATACGAAAGATGATTGATTCATTCGTGACCCTAAAATAAGAGACAGCAATAAGCTTTGATAAAATCATATGTTATTAAATAATATCGCTTTGCCGAGAAATATTGTCAGTCCTTATATCTTTAGAGTTATTCATTGAGTCAATTATTAAGTTAACATTCGGGCTAACTGACGACCAGTTATATACCTGAATCGACGTATAACAATAGCACGTTTCACCAGAGTACTGGAATATCCATTCTTGTCTTTGTCGCGTCGATTTTTGAAGGATTAACTGTGTATTCTAATCTCCGATACGGTGATGTTGAAGCATAAGGCCTCGTATTTCAAAGTGGAAATGACATAACTAGACGGTTCATATATTGTAACGATATCCTGTTTCAGTATATCATTTGGGGAAATTTGTATTCCGTCAAATTTAATCGTGTATTCAAATGTTTTGCTAAAACTGTTGAATCCTTTGGTTATATTTCCGAAGATACTGCATTAGCCAAAGGATTACCATATCCACTTAAGAAACTATTACGAGGCTGAATGGAATTAACCAAAAAACTCCTTTTTTAAATGAGGAAGATGATCGTAAGGCTCTTCCGCGATTATCAGCATATAAGAGATTCGTACGGTCGTGTTCGTCTGGTTCTATACTTAGTCAAAATACTCTGTCAGATATTACCACCATTTCGTTGCATTCTGGGTGGGCACAAAATGTTCCATGATTTCGTCTAACCTTTTCAGTGATCCTTCATTCTTTAGAAGAGTTAAAAACGAGGAATGAGTTCGAATTTTTTGTAAAAGCAAAAGAACTTGCTCACTTGTAACTCCATGTTTTATATCATAGTCTATCTGTCTGCAAACGATTGATATTCTAGCATAGCGCTTGTGCTGTTTTTTCTCCCACATAGAGGCGGTCTCTGATAATCCTGTCACGTATTTTACAACCGTTTTTTCCATATGTTCAACATGCCATTCTCTCATAGGGAAATTATTTTGCATCAAAAAATCTCCTCACATTCATTACACATCATACACTAGACGACTATATAATATAACCTAAAAATTACAATAAAATCCACTTATCCAATAGACATATCTATGATTTTTTGATCTTACTATTACTAGATGTATTCGACAATGGAAGCTGCAAAATGGAACATAATGGAGTAATAGCCCGTATAACATATTGAAGTGTATACTAGGAAAACCGTTAAACTGGGATTCCCTGTGACCCCATTTCGAGATCATTTCTTGGCCTTTCACTCTGCTATCTCCACAGGTTCCGTTATTATATCGCCTATTGTTTGATCGTATCGTCACCGCTTACCAAGCTTGACAATGGAAATCATCTGAAACCTTGATATATTTCACGGCACTGGCTTTGCGTTTGATAAAGGAATTTTAAGCGTTCTGCTCTGTTCGTTACAATAACAATTCCTACGTAACGAAAATAGACACATCACTATCAGAGTTAGACATAGAATGGATATTATTATTACAAAGTCAATGGGGAGCCATCAAATACCACTTCTGATAGGTGGTAACATAGCACTGATAATTATGACAACCACTATGGTTTTCAATCTACAATTATCATAAATAGTGTTATTTGGTGGGGTATATCTTACATTGCTAATGAATTCTATCGGAAATCCACGGGATTCGACCAAAAGTATGAGCTCCGGTGTGTATTAGCCAAGTTTGAATCTTCACATAATATGAATTCCCTTGCGAGTTTAGCGTGACGAAGAGTCAGCGGCTACATCGCTTATCAAGGGGCAAATTAAATGTAAACGCGTCTCCTTTACCATCAGGAGTATTTTCACCCCATATCCTGCCGCCATGAGATTCTACAATATCTACAACCGTTCTGTGAGATGTTTTAGTCTTGTCGCATTTCGGATAATGACATCCAAGATATCATCGTCCTTATCGTCATTTTCTCAGGGAATTTCTTCTTGCTTCTCCATTCCTATTCTAGATAAGTCAAGCCAAGAATTGGTTGGACAGGATTTCGTAACTCGCGAGCTGCTATGCTTATGAATTCCTTTTGCGTCTTTCATCGATTCAACAATAAAGCATTCTTTTCGGTCCGCTAACATTATTGTGAATCTCTGTAAATTTCTTCGATGATTCCTATATTAAAATACGAATATGGCTTTGCATTGTGGGTCTATCAACTATTCCAAAAATGACTATTATTTTTATGCTATAGACTGTTGTCTTATTATTCTACATGGTGGTTGTAAATCAATTGATCATAGAATCTAACCGATTTGATATTAACAAACTCTAGCATTCCATACCTAGATAATTCTCTTCCAAACCCGCTATTCTTGATTCCCCCAAACGGAACCCTAGGGTCAGAAACTACCACGTTGTTCACAGTCACTATACCTGATTCCACTAGCCTTGACAGCCGCTCAGCTTTATGAAGGTCCTGAGTCCATATACTCGCTCCGAGCCCAAATTCTGAATTGTTTGCTTGCTCAATAGCTTGAATTTCATCTTTAACAACTGTAATTGGGGCGACAGGACCAAATGTTTCCTCGTGTGCTATTCGCATCTTTGGGGATATCTTCGTAAGAATTGTGGGACTATAAAAGTAACCCTTATTCTTTATTCGTTCCCCACCTGTAAGAGCTTCAGCGCCAGCCTCTAATGCATCCCTAACAATTTCGTCTATATTCTCAAGGCTTTTAGAGCTTACTAGAGGTCCCATGTCTGTGTCATCAGAAAGCGGATCACCTACCTTAAGCTTTTCCGTTTTTTGGGTAAACTTTTCAATGAACTCATTTGCGATTTTCTCTACGACAAAAAACCTTTTGGTAGCAATACAACTTTGTCCACAATTAATAAAGCGGCCTTTGACTGCACCCGACGATGCTTTCTCTAAATCTGCGTCTTCACAAACTATGAAAGGATCACTTCCCCCTAACTCGAGTACACATTTTTTCAGTTGTGCCACTGCTCGCTGGCCTACTTTTTTACCAGCATCAACACTACCGGTAAATGTCACCGCGTTAACATCTGAATCTATAAGCATCTCTGCAACGGTAGAATCACCAACAACTGTTTGGAATACCCCTTCCGGAAGGCCTGCTCTCTGAAAAGATTTCTCTATTTCGATACCACATTGTAACGTAGCACTTGAAGGCTTTAATACAATCGTGTTTCCGGCCATTAATGATGGGCTGGCAAATCTTAGTGCTTGCCAATATGGAAAATTCCATGGCATTACACTCCCAACGACACCAAGTGGTTGAAATGCTGTGAAGCTCTTTCTAGCGTCCGTGTTGGTGGTTTCATCAGCAATAAAGTTACTTCCATAATCCGCATAGTATTCCATCGTCCACGCACACTTATCGACTTCTGATCTAGCTTCCTTTATCGGCTTTCCCATTTCCGTAGTTATAAGTTTAGCAAGCTGTTCTTTGTCTTTTCTAAAGAGATGTGCAACATTGTAGAGAAAGGCAGCTCTATTTTGTATATTGGTTTGCCATTCTTTGAATGATTGTCTTGCCTTTAGTACTGCCTTGTTTATATCGTCCATATCCATCACCTCGTATTCTTCGAGCATCTGTTCTGTAGCCGGATTAGTTGTTCTTATTTTCACGACATCGTCATTTTACTGAGACCATATTAGAATATTCCGACTAATATTCTAAAATTACCCATCATAATTATTGTGTGGTACGATTGCATTTTTTGGACTAATATCATTAAAACAGATTGATGGATTTGGAAAGGTTTTGGCGTTCTAAGGTATATGTTACATACCAGAGACTTTCCCCAAATCCCTGTCTCTTATACACATCT
>DAOM01000089.1:1605-3681 GCA_002501855.1 Candidatus Nitrosopolaris nunavutensis | reverse complement strand
TCCAACATTCCTATCGTGAAGGTAAGAATGAAGGACAATGATTATATCGTTATTCTGGGAAATAAATCATTCTGTCATATCGGTAGTAAAAACAATCTAGTATAAAGTAGCAAGTTCCCAATTGACTCATCTTTCGAATGTAGACTAGATTTCACTTATTTGGACATCAATATTCTGCTATCAGCCACAGTTACCACATCATCAATATATGTGGAAAAATACTGCCTTTAATATACTCAATTAGCAATTATACCGAAGAAACCACAACTTCTTGAACCGATCTACGTGGACTACTTAATGCTTCTAAAGTTGGATAACCTATACGAAACGTCATCAATGCCTGCCAGTTTGGATTGGCGATGAGTTCCCTTAACGCATTTCCAAATGTTTGTTTGATTCCTAAACTCACTTCTCTGTCGGCACGTTCAGTCATTTGATTCAGTGGCTGCATAGCAATTCCATTTGATGTAGCCCACAAATGCATTCTCTGATAAAACATTCCACCCTGTAACCTTTGAATATCGTCAAACACATCATGAACTGCAATAATTCCAAATGCAGATGCTGTGGCTACATAGGTGTCTTTAGCCAACTGTAGCTGGGAGTTGTCGAATTCTTTCTCGGATATAGGTGGCAGTATTTTGGCTAAAACCTCTATGTACCAAGGCGAACCTGATGTGTCAACAGTAAGTCCATCTTTATAAGTCTGGATGTCTTGCCAGCTAGCTCTATACCATTTAAAATCATTATATGATTGTTGCTCATCAGCTATAATGGCTTGGGTTGCTTGCAATATAAGATCCCCTACCTTATGACGTTGGTCAACGGTGGTAAACCAGAAAATAGTCATCGCTCCTTCTGGACTTATTGTTTTACTCAACGATCCTAATGATTGCAGAATATCCTGTGTTACAGGCTTATTCATCTCATACGGTCCACGATTTGTATGACGCTGCGGTATTGCATTGTATAATGATGATGGTTCTGATAAATTTGAAGAAAGAGTAGTGGTAGTATTATTGCCACTTATGCTATTGTTAATCTTTCTATTAGATATCAAGCTAATAGTTGCAACATGGGTCTTACCTGTGGGCTCAGGCATAAGTTTCAAATTATACGCATATCCTTTTGCTTCTGCAGCCAGAACCAAATTTTCAAGGGCGCAGCCAAGCCCTTCAAACATTTCTCGTAGGTATGGATCAATTGCTCCGATGTTTCGCTTAGTGTCTGCAAACAAATCTATTCTGTTTGGATTTACAACAAATAGCCAGGGCTGAGTGTTATGTGCATTCGCTGCCAGGATAGCGGAAGCTACTAGCGATAATGGTCCTGCTCCTTGCTGTGATTCCGTTTTCCAGTCATTCCACGGTTCATAGGCTGGTCCTTGTCCGGTACTGAATACCCCGTTGCTAAAGGCACGCCAGACAGTGCCGCCTACTACCACAATAGCTATTCCAGAACCTGCTAATTTCAAGAATTTCCTGCGACTCATTTTCGTGTCAAACCATGGCATGAGTTTCGCTGGTACTATAGGATGAACAGCTTTCTTATTTGATTTTCCTTGGTTGTCTACGACTTTTCTTGATGGGAGACAACATCAACGCCTTTTGACGATTCTCCTTTGTACTGAAAATACGTTACCAGCTTCGTTGCAAGGTATTACAGAATTTTAGATCTGCAGTAGATGTAAAGACTTGTTGACAAGTTTTAAGATAACTGTCAAAGTAAAGCCTCTGTAGCAGAGACTTCATGAATAGTTGTTAGAATTTGGCAGTGGCTGTAAAATAATCTAGATATATTTATCTTATTTTGACTTGACTTGATTGACAGGCTACTTCTTTATCCTCTTTATAATCCTGATTATTCTATCCTGTTCTTCTCTTCTTAGATGTAATTGCCTCAGCCTTGCCTTATCTCTTTTACGAGTTGGTGACACTCTCAATGCAGTACCGCAACAGGGACAGAAGAAACCATTGTGACAAAAATACACCTCACACCTTCTACAGTATTTTTTACCACCTTCATAATGACTCTTACCAAAAATAATTTGGGAGTACAACCTCTCACATAGATTCC
>DAOM01000089.1:0-1308 GCA_002501855.1 Candidatus Nitrosopolaris nunavutensis | reverse complement strand
ACATAGATTCCTGCAAACCATAGTGAATTGTATGGAAAAGGTTGGACTGCTAAAAATATGGGAGCTACTTACAGAGTGTGGGAGGGCAACTGTATACGGATAGGTAGTGACGCAGGACCTGAACTTACCTTTTACAGCGTGCTCAGCAGTTGATAATGAATGGAATCCGATTATAGCAACAAGCTATGACGGCATATTCGATCCAGTTCGATTACCAATACAATTTGCCACTAGATACAGTTCTAATCGGATCTTATTAACGCACTAACCGACATTCGTCAGAGCTTTGCTCAAAGCATGATCTATTACCATACCTTTTTTAGGACAGATAAGTTGCATTACCTCCTCCAACTTTAATTTCGGCATTAGGTTTCGTTCCTGTTGCTGTCCCTGCCGTCGTTGACGATGATGTCACGGCTGCTTGTGCTTTGTAACTAACGAGTATCGAAGTAGTAGATATCGCTGCAACACTCACCAGTATTAAAGTCAATATTGCGGTTTTGTTATTCATAAACTTGCAAATAGTCTTCTCTTATTTATAAGAGTTCATAAAACTTTATTTGACTTTTGCTCCAATAAGATACAAAATTGGTAGACTTATCGTCTGATAGTCTGACGGATGTCGGGTGCCGCCGCCCGCGATGGAGCAGTGTAGCTTAGAGTCCATGGTGGAATCTTTCACAGGCTCAGCTGAGTTAAACAGATTGATTTACAGTTCCAATATAAGAGTTGTCTGGATGCCGTCCGGATTAATTAAGGAAATTAGAACCACCAACTTCTCGAGTTTTGCTTGTTGGTCAGCGCCAGATACCAGACCGTTAGATTGATATAAAAATTTGTGATTTTTAAGAGCAACTACGATAAGCTAAGATGTCTGATAGTAATTCGAGGCTTGAGTATCGAGTGGACAAGTGTTTATGAAGTTGTAGAGATTGAACAGGGCTGCGGGTGTGGGAGTGCAGCATATCCTTAACATTATTTCAATTGCTAATAATCATCTAACCCCAAGTGGAATATAGATATGGTAGCCATCATCCCAGGAGAGTCAAATACCACAAATGGAATTCGTCGCTCTTGTTATATGCTCCTAATCATATAGGCCTATCGATGAAGAAAACAGCTTTAGGTGCTATCTCAACAACGACAACAATTGCTGTTTCGGTGATTATCGCCGCAGCTTTGATTGCTTTTCCAATAGCTTCGACAAGAAAGGTTGCTTTTGCTGTTGGCAATACAAAAAACATGTCCAATATAACAGATCCAACCACAGTCAATCTTCATTTTTCCTCCCATAAATGAAATACAGAG
>DAOM01000016.1:21050-34990 GCA_002501855.1 Candidatus Nitrosopolaris nunavutensis | reverse complement strand
TTAACAGCCTTTCTTGGACCTGATTGACGATAATGAGCGGAGCTAAAACGACAAATCTACTCTATTATAATCTAGGATAGTACATATGTCCTAGTATAGGCAGATAGAGAAAATTTTATTGAATGTAGATTTTACGAATTTCAAAACTTCAGCAGGGGAATAGAAATATTTTATATTATGAGTACTATTATTCAGGCTGTTCATATTATCAACAAGCTGCAGCCGTCAGCAAGCACGAGCGATCATGATATCTGTTGGGACGATTCTACATGGTAGGTAATATTACCGGTTGGTTGGTCAGGTTACCAATCCACATCTGATTTAAGTGGCTGAATTTAACAGTCGGACATTTGCGATACCAATTCCTGAGTATCGTAAACTGTTTAAGACATTTTTAATTAGAAAAATATAGCTGTCTTTCCCATATTATTATCTCCTTTAGTACGCAGACCAACGAATTTAACTTTGATCTTTCTAATGAAAATAACGATTTTCTAAATATATCCACAATTTTCCGTCTTAGCAGTTCTTGCGAAGCACTTCAGATATACCAAATTATCTGTGAGAAACTGGTGAATACTGGAAGATTAGCAATTACTGCAATCTTTGTTATACTAATAGTCGTTGTAGATCCTGCTTCCGCGCTTGAACAACAACAAGCATTTGTAGGTTTTAACATCTAATCAACAACCAGTCACGATTTGGAATCATGTAGCATTAGTAAACATAAAAAGGCGAAAAATGTATAAATCATTCGGTAACACCCTAAGAATAAGAGACATCACTAAAAAAATAAAACTCAAATATTTTAAGGCTGTATCTTTTTTCGAAGCATTATAGAGAACCTTTAGTGTTCTCACAACCTGAACTTCATAGATAATGTTCCATTGACGAAACAATTGCATGTGCACTTTGGGGCAATGCTATTAGTAAAAAACCTGATTTTGAGACAAAACTAATAAATGAATTCACGAGTTATATAGACGATGATGTAAATACACCTCCTGCTTTGGAATTAACGATGGAGACCGCGAGAAGTCGGCATTCCCTCACAGACTTGCGGTCCATAGTAGGGACTTTTGGACTTGTTTATTATTAAGCGGATGGAGGCTAACGAAACAGCATTTTGTTCATTGTGGACAGTGCATATTAGAATTCGTGATTGTGCTGACCTATTTGTGAATGAAAAACTAGTGGGAGATTATTTCTTTAATCGGCTGAACCCATTCGTCTGCGAAGATGCTACGAATGTTATTGAGGAAGCAGCCAATGTGTGTTTGAGAAAGGGTATGGACCTGTCTCTTATACTTCACGATAAGAATACAGATGTCCAAAACTGTCTATCAACAGCAGGCTTCAAGTGGATAGACACGATGCAAACTCTAAGAGCGGAGTCGGAGCGAGTTGAATATGATAACGAGAAAATCCATGTGGTTCGTGTTGATTTAAGGTCTATTCCAAGTTGGGTGGACGCGTTCTGCAGATCGTTCGATGTATTGGAATGGAAATCAGAGGTAAAAGAAAAAATCGATCTGCATTTTAAGAAGATGATTTTACTGCTGTCTTATTTTCGTGTCAGCGATTCTTCTGCCAAACCGGCTGGGTGTACTGCTCTATTTCCTAATCAGGGGCTCATGGGTCTGTATTGCCTCGGAACAATTTCAAATTTTAGAGGCCGTGGAGTTGCGAAGAAAATGATAGGCGTCTCGCTACGAATAGCTCAGCAGCAGGGGTTGGACCTTCTGTTTCTCCAGACGTTCACAAATGAAGGATTGTTCCCATTGTACAAAAAATTAGGATTTCGCTTCGTTTACAAGAAAAGAGTATATGCTTTGAAAAGAAATTCCGATTGAGTGCCAGTCCGATCACGATTCTTGATAAAGATATTAAGCTGCCTACAGCGATACACTAACTGTAAATGCGAAAAAAAGTTCGAGTAGCACTAGCGGGAATCGGGAATTGTGCGTCTGCTCTTGTACAAGGGACACGATATTACTCTTCTGCTACTGAGAATAATCATGGGATAGGTCTCACGGCATATTCGCTTGGGGGAATTCAACCAGGTGATATTGAATTTGTTGCAGCATTTGACATTACTAATTCAAAGGTGGGAAAAGACCTTTCTGAGGCAATTTTTGCTAAACCAAATAATACTGTCACAATTACCAAAGTCGACAAAATGGATGTCAAAGTTACAAAATGTAAGGTTTTCGACGGAGTGGGCAAGCATCTGAGTCAAAAGCTCAGAATTTCTGATAAGCCGGCTGCTGATGTGGCAGATGTCCTCAGGGACACTAAAACCGAAATACTTCTCAATTATTTGCCGGTTGGGAGCAGGGAAGCTACTCAATATTATGCTAAGAGGTGTCTAGATGCTGGAGTCTGTTTCATTAATGCGATACCTGTCTTCATTGCATCCACTCCACAATGGCAGAATGCCTTCCAGAATAAGAATCTGCCCTGTGCAGGAGACGATGTAATGAGTCAATTGGGTGCGACCGTCCTCCACAAAACACTTGTAAAGTTATTCGTCGATAGAGGTGTAAAGATAGATGAGACCTATCAGCTGAATATGGGAGGAGACATGGACTTTTACAACATGCTCGACGACGAAAGACTCGAGGATAAAAGGATCAGTAAGACAAGGGCGGTAGCAGCGATGGCGCCTTACGAGATTCCAATGCGTGTGGGACCGTCAGATTTTGTTCGGTTTTTAGAAAACGATAAGGTATGTTATATCTCATTAAAGGGGAGGTATTTTGGTAACACACCGATAGAACTGGATCTTAAGCTGCGGGTGGTAGATGCTTACAATAGCGCGGGAGTCATGATCGATGCCATTAGAGGAGCCAAATTAGCTCTGGATAGGTCTATCAGCGGGCCTCTCGAAAGTATAAGTGCGTACTGTTTTAAACATCCCCCAGTACAAATGTCGTATTCACAAGCGAAGACCAATTTCTTAGAATTTATCGAAGGCAAACGAGACCGCTAGTAATCTGATATGAACAAATAGGACAGTTATTATCTACTGGGTTAGGAATTTTCTGACCCTTGAACTTTTGGGAAATGCTGTACAAGCTTTACGAACACGTTGCCTGAGTAGGTTGTCAATAATAATTTTACACGTAATAAATAAAGGTAAGTAAGTACCCGTCAAACAAGTAATGACAACTGAATTAAGAGTACATCCATCATTTTTCAGAGAATTCGCTACAAAAACTTGGGTTTCGCCAAATGAGATTGCTAAGGAACTAATCGAAAATGCATTTGACGAGGATGCTACGATTTCCGTTGTGACGATAATGAAAGACGGCTCAGTTGTGATCGAGGATAACGCAGGTATGGACCAGGATAGTATGGAAAAATTCTTGCTCTTAGGATCTCCTCACAAAAAACATGATAGAATCTCACCGAGATTAAACCGAGTCAGGACGGGAAGATACGGAACCGGGAGACTATCGTTTCTTACTTCGTTCGAAAGTATGAAGATCAGGACAAAACGACATAAGTTTGAGAAGACTATCGTGATAGATGGTAACACTCTCGACAAGCTTTTTAGCGGAAATGCTCTATTGGACGAATTACACGAGTCGTCCCTAGGCCGTAACGGTACGGAGCTAACACTTAAAGGTCCGAAAACAGTTATTGATTCATTCAGACTGATAAAAGAAATCCGTAAACTCGCAATCCTAAGACAACCTATGTTCGAAGTATATATCAAGGAGGCAGAAAAATTTGCTGAATGGGATCTTAGTGGTGCGCAGCAGATAATCGCCCCGGAAATACAGGGGCATAGGATCATGTTAAATCTAGAAGACGGTCGAATAACCGGTGAACTCGTTATTGCCAGAAGACCTTTGACTGAGGATGAAAAGGGAATAGCCATTATGGTCGGAAATCACATAGTAACGCGCGGTAATTTTGGCTTTGATACTAAATTAAGCAAGGTGACAGGGTTTGTGAGGTGTGATACATTAACGTCAAGGTTTGCTGACAAATCCGCGATAATCGAAGACGAAGAATACGCAAAATTCATCCAGGCAATGAGAGCTTTTATCATAGAAACAGTGTTGCCTAGTTTAACAGAGTATGAAGACGTTTTGATTACACGAGAAGAATCGAAGATCTACAGGGAGATCGATAAAGTGCTCGGTCAGGCCATTGTTGAAAATCTGGAAACTCAACAAGAGGTAGATGGATATGAGATAATTGATGTCAATGAAAAGGCACCGATAGAGGAGGGTGAATCATCTGCCGCCCTTTTTGCAAATATTTCCAGCGATGAGAATACATCTTTCATCGTATCCAAGGAAGCACAGCCACATGGGGGCATTAAAATTGAGTCACCTCCCGTATCCGAAACGACTATCACCCAACCGCGCCAGATTCAGCAACCAACTCCTTACGTAGGTTCACTTTCAGCAACTGATAAGACGAATTTGGATCTCTTACAACCAGAACAGGTTGTGGCAGTCACTACTCCTGTCAATACGGTGATAACCAAACAGATTAAGAAACCAATACTGAAAAGAACATTTGCGTTAAAAAAAGTTGGCTATAAGGTTATCCCATATGAGGATGAATATGATTCTAGATACAGCTTCAAGAATGAGAATGTAGTATTTGTAAATAAGGCGAACTCAACCTACAAAGCAGAATCTACGCGAGGGGAGGAGTTCCTTTTAAGGCATATTATTAGTATTGTGGCAGAGGCATTGGCAGAAACAAAACATCCAGAGGGCAAAGATGCCCTTGAACTTCAGAACAGGCTCGTTGCCGAAGCGATAAGAATCCATGACCGTGCTCTCACAAGAAAATGAAAATCAAATGATTCACTCCATAATTTCTAAGCTTTTTCACCTTTGAGTATGCCTTAGGTATTCTTTTAGATCGGTTCCGATTCCGGGGTTTAGCACACGCGCTCATGAAGTATGATTAATTGATAGAAACGCCTAAATCTGCCCCACATTGGATATATCCAAGACTATAATGGCATTCCAATTTATGCCAGGTGCAACCGCTGTCGGAATCTCATTCGACAACGGGGTTGTATTGGCATCAGAAAAACGCGTTTCATACGGGAACTTCGTGGTAAACAAGAATACAAAGAAAACTTTTCCGGTCACTGATAAGGTCGGAGCGGCATGTGCCGGTATGATTGCTGATATGCAAATTTTGGTAAGACAGGTGGGAGCGCTTGCCAAGATTAGAAAGCTCGAAACTAGACGTAGTGTGCCTCCAAATTCTATTGCAAAGATGATGTCTGTGATAATGTTCGAACGGAGATTCTTTCCGTTATTGACGCAGGTGATAGTAGGAGGAATAGACAACAAACCGCAAATCTATACGTTGGATCCTCTTGGTTCTGTGCTTCCTGATGAGTACGCCGCCGTGGGATCAGGTGCGGAAATGGCACTTGGGGTTATGGATGGTGAATTCAGGGCTAACATGTCAGAACAGAGTGCAAAAGAACTAGCAATTAAGGCAATTAAATCATCTATTCAAAGAGACTCTGCAAGCGGCGATGGAATTGACATATTATCCATGACACAAAATAACCAACAAGAGGAGAGCTTAACTCTCTAAACCCGATGTCTGTCCTGGAGATTAGAGATTAAGTGACAATTCATTCACTTTTGAGAGATGGCAGAACAACGATCCGCGGAACCTAAAACATAAAAAATCGTGTTGCCATCGATTATATGATAATAACCAGAGTTAAAGAATCGAAAAGATTCTTAATTCTTAAGCAAGTACTTTTGATTGCATATTTGACAGGAATCCTCTGGCTGCGGAGGAATCCAATATCTATGGTCTTTTCTGCAATAAGCCCCTTTTCGCTATTATTTGTTTTATTCGTGGTTAGCAATGGACATTACATCCAGTTTGCCGTCGCCGGGAGCCTTGTTATGGCATTAGTAGGTTATGGGCTAGCTCTTGGACAAGACATATCTTTTTACAAGACTGAATACAAAATCCAAGATGTCTTCGTCGCATCGCCGGTTTCTCCATTGACATACATGACAGGGCTGGCATTGTCGCAACTGCTATTTGGGTTTCCGGCGTTGGCTGTGCTTACCGTACTAGCTGCTTTCTTCGGAACCTCGATTAGTAACATACCGCTACTGATCTCAACTATTTTCTTGATCTGGGGATCGATGTCTGCCATGGGCTTTTTTCTTTCGTCCCATATGCTGCATATGCGAAATGCAACTCAGGTTATATCATTTGTAAATGTCATATTAGCTGTGTTACCGCCTGTCTTTTATTCGATCGGTAGGCTACCGTTGGACCTACAGTATCTGGCATATATCGTCCCGACAACTCACGCTTCCCTGATGTTACAGTACACTATGGGGCTTCCAACTCCGAAAGAATGGTCAATTGCTCTTGGCCTGTTAGTGCAAGTCTCGTACTTGATCGGCTTTGTTATGCTGGCTAAAACAAAGGCAATTTGGCGGGAGGTCTAGAGAAAGACCTACGCGTTACGACTAATTCCAAGCTATTTGTTGTTCACCTTACTATTATATTGTCGGTCATAACAACGACATCATTTAGCTGTCTATAAATTTCCAAGAAACGCATTCCTCTACTTGTCGTCCGGTAAATTCGGTCTGTTTGTCTGTATTCTATTAAACCATTTTCGAGCAAGAGCGCTAAGTATTCTTTAAGCTGTGGATAAGATAAATATACCCTGTGCATAATTTTTGCTTGTATAGATTTACTCGAATTGGCAGTTTCGAGGATTTCGGCAATTATTTCTAGTCTACTTCTGTGTTTCATGACTTGCATAACATAATAATCTCTTCGAATAAAAGCCGCACTAAATACTATTATGGTATTCTTTTTTCAATATTCTGATTAATTCTTTCATTTAGATATTTTTCTCTATTCTAGATTATCATAACAATTATTGATATCAATACTGTGAACATGTTACTATGAATTAGTATCAGAAATGACCGGATCATTATACGATGCTAGATAGTCACCGACATATGTTACGTGTGATTGCTAATAAAGAAAAGCATCCAGTGAACGATATGTCATGCATTCAATCAGCCCAATTATAGTTATTATTGTAGGCTAGGACACAGTCAATTAATTACCGTATTACAAAAAGGCTTTTTCAGAACACCCTAGACGCTGCCGTTATAGTCCATCTTGTCTTGAGATTAGGCCAATAACAATTGAGACTATCCCACCGATTATAAATCGCCAACCTGTGATTGTAATTCTATCGGCCAGTGACATCGTATGTGATAGACACATAGCTAATATTCCGCACTGTGGATCACAACCCACAGTACGCTTCAATATGATGTCACAAAGCAAAATCTGCTTTCTTATGGCGAGATTTCCGAGCGCTTCACAAGTTCTGGTCAGATCATTAGCTAGTTGACGTTTTTATAAGAGCAATCAAATAATGATTTGCGGTGAAAAATGGTAGCATTTTCCAAAAGCAATATTCTTTTACTCTTGGTAATTGCTGCTATCGGAACATCTTTATCAATTCTGTCGTATCAATATTCCTCGGTCACAGCTAAGGACATCGCTGAAATAGCCTCACAAGAGATAAGATCCAACGCTAGAATTGAAGCACATGATCTTTCTGAGTTATTGATACATGATATACAATCAATTACTATTAACCTAAGAACACTTGCAGCCGCTCCTGCTATCCACAACAACATGACTACACTAACCCAGGTTTTGATTGACAGTGCACAGGCTTCCACGAAGGTACTGACTGACGGATATTACTTGCTAGATCAAAATGGCAGACTAATCGCATGGAGTAATTCAAATGGTTCTTCGGTTGGAAAGTCTAAGAGTCTTGACTTAGGCTCTCTAGAATATTTCATTGTTCCAAAGAAAACACATTCTCCATATTATACAAGCGTGATGACATCGGCTGACAATGTTCCGAGGTTGTACATCGCTTTCCCAATCATGGTGCCAGAAGCCAAATTTGATAAAGGCGGCAGCATCAACGTGACAAAGACATTCAAAGGAGTTATAGTCGCAGCGGTGAACGTTAATTCAATAGGCAAGTCATTACAGAGTGAACTATCCCCGGAAATTATAAGCAATGTAGGATTAATGGACAAGAATGGCGTGTTCTTGTACGCTAGAAATCATGCTCTAATAGGCAAAAACTACTTAGGAGATGAATTCCAATCCTCAGTTCCTCCTGAAATAAAGGGTTCCTACGACGGTATTTTAGGACGCTCATTACAAGGTAAGGCCGGAGCAGAAGACATAACAGTTCGTGGTAACACTACTACCATATCCTATCAGCCAGTTACGATTGACGGAAAACGGCTATGGACATTATATATCGGTTCACCTCACAGTCTAACCAGTAACGTCGGCCTTCTAATAGATCAGCAAAAGAACTTTAGCACATTAGCCGTCGTGGCGATTGGGGCGATAGCTGTGGGTATGGCCTTTCTTATTCTCTCCTGGAATAGGAGGTTAAAGGGCGCAGTTGACGCTAGAACCTTAGAACTACGTCGTGCGAACGAATCGTTGATTGAATCCAATAAGCTGCTTGCTTCTGCTAATGAACAGTTAAAGGTTCACGATAGGATGCAAAGCGAGTTTATTAACGTCGCAGCCCACGAGTTGCGTACTCCTATTATGCCAATTCTCGGAGATGCTGAGTACATCGAACACAAATTCGATATCACTAACGATATAGTTGAGGTAGACAAAGAAACAATCGCTTCTATTATCCGCAATGCAAAACGGTTAGACCGGCTTGCGTCGGATATTTTAGACGTTACAAGAATCGAAAGTAAATCGTTAAAACTAAATAAAGAACAATTCGATTTAAGTGACGTTCTATCGACCTGCGTACAGGATCTAAGGGAACAGATGGAAAATGACGATAGTACCAGAAACGTCAAAATATCATATCCTCCGAGAAATATCTTAGTAGAAGCCGATAAGGGCAGGATAACACAAGTAATTTTAAATCTTCTAAGGAATGCGATAAAATTCACTTCAGAAGGGGTTATTTCGATTAACGCATTCAGAAAGGACGATATAGTTATCGTGAGTGTGAAGGACACGGGACCTGGTATCGACCCAGAAATATTGCCTCGTTTATTTTCAAAATTTGTCACAAAGTCAGATAAAGGAACGGGGTTAGGATTGTTCATCTCGAAAAGTATTATAGATGCTCATAGAGGCACGATTTGGGCAGAAAACAATGCCGACGGTAAAGGATGCACATTCACGTTCAGTATACCTTCGACATGACACGACAAGAAGGCCACAAAAATCCTGACTCCACTGTCCGTTGCTATAACATCACCCAACTTTTCAGGATTGCTGTCTTCGACAATTTTCAGCGATTAGCCTCATAGCAAACGTCTTAGGCTAGTAGAGTGATCTCTTAGGCAGAAGATCATTCATCCTCTGGTAATACTGCGATCTCTTTTCTTTAACATTTTCGTTCGGACAATAAAACAAATTGCGGTTCACCCCGTGGCCTCTTCTTCTTTTTGTTTGTCAGGACGCACACCAGGATGAACAGTCATTACATAAATTTCCTCTTATCCTCATTTTGATGCTTAATTACGATCATTAATAGCATAAAATTGGATATTTCAGTTAACTAGAGATTCCTCAAGAATTCGACATGTTCTATCCAAGCCAAGATCGATTGCGTAGTTTCCAATTCTCGGTCCTCGGTCAGCGTTAATGAGTATTCTGTAGAGTAACCTGAAGAATTCTTTAGGCTCTAATTGATTATTTCTGGCTATCTCAAAAACTTTTGATTGAAGACTTTTCGGGGTTTCTGGATCTTGTTCGCTGCCAATAAATGACCTCATCGCATCTAAAATCTCCATCATTGCTTTTCTTTGACTTTCATTTATTTCGATTTCGACTCTTTCCGCGGTTAATGTGAACTGTTCATCTGCCCAATTTGACGCGAGCTCGATTCGTTGTAATAATCTTTCAGTTTTTTCCTTTACGATTCCGTACTTCAGTAGCCTTGCAAATACCTTTGATGTTCTATCATCGTCTCGGGAGAATAGGGAGGCCTGTTGTACGAGCATCCGATAGGGTGTATGTGGTTGTGGTTGCTGCGGCGGCTCCAGGTGGTTAATATATTCATAGACGCCTTTGATTTTCATCAGTTTAGCCGCATTTGACTCTTTCAGCTTACCGAAATACAAGTCTTCGTATAGATCGTATTCGTCCATTAACGAAGGTATGTCATCGATGCTGACATGGCGGGTGCCGGTTATCCGTTTAAACAATAATAACAATATGGATTCTGGTGTTCCGTATGTCAGCCAGATTTGAGGGGTAAGTACGTTACCTGACGACTTGCTAATTTTCTTGCCTCCTTTGTCTAGGAACATTTCATACTTTACATGCATTGGATGGTAGAATCCGAGAACTTCACTCGCCACCCAATCATTAATTCGCACAGAATCCATGATATCCTTTCCGTATGCCTCAAATCTGACGTCCAGTGCATGCCATCTCGCGGCAAATTCGACTTTCCATGCTAGTTTTCCCTCTCCCTTGCGAATATCAGCTTTCCCTTTGAATCCACAGCCTTTAATCTCTTGTTGGCCAATCCTGCTGCCGGAACAAGTATATACTACCTTCTTGTCATCTGGAATGTATTGTTCGGCATTTGCAACATACAGCCTCCCACAATTCTTACATATGGGAAAATATGGAATGGTTTCTGTATACTTTTGTTGGCCAACCAACTGCGATATTTTTTTGCCCAAGCGTTCACTGTTTCTTAGTATTGTATCGATTTGATCGACAAGAATTCCTTTGTGGTATGCTTCGGTGCCACTTTGAAACCGATATTTTACCTTAATTCTGTCAAGCGCATCCAGTAGGAGACCACTCATGTGTGCGCCATATGATGCATGGCAGCTACCCATCGGATCTGGTATTGTTGATACGGGTTTACCAAGATGCTCATTAAGCCAAACTGGCAAACCTTGAGGTACTTTTCTGAGTCCGTCCATGTCATCTGAGTATGCGATTAATTCAGCTTTATAACCAAAGTTCCCAAGAGCCAGTGCAACTCCGAAGGCCCTCACGGCATCACCTATACTCCCAATATGTGGAAAGCCGGATGCTCCAAGTCCACTTTCCACCACGATCATATCCAAGTTCCTGCCCAATCGTTTTTCGCGTCTTAATAAAGTGCTTGCCACCTTATCAATCCAAGTTCCTTTTCCGATGATCTGTTCTTCTTCTGCAGTCATTAAAGTTGTTTAAAGCACCTTTGACATATAGGGACCATCGTTCTGGTATCCGAGCTTCTTGTAGTATTCTCTGGTTCCTACCGCACTTATCACAGTTAATTTTCGTGCTCCGAATTCCTGGCTTGCAATCCTCTCTGCTTCCTGCATCAACTGAGTGCCGTATCCGCTGTGCTGATAGGATCTATCTTCTCCTCTACTACCCACATTTAACATCGGTCCGTAGATATGAAGCTCCCTCACGATTGTAGAATCTTGTTTTAGCTCCTTTCTATGAGAAGTCTTTATTCGACGCAATCGTAAGAAACCCAAAATCTTTGAATGATCGCTGGTCTCGAAAGACAGAAATACTTCCGTTCCACGAGCTGCGGAGTAATCGATCCTATTCAAGACAATATCATTCATTAAAATTGATCTTTTTTCACCTAAACCAACCTCTCTACATCTTATGCAGTTGCACCTCAACCCTTGGTCATGTAATTTCCGTAGTACAATCTGTCTCAAGTTTCCGAATTTTGGACCTGCGATAATATCCTTTGGCTCTATCTCCCTCTGAACTCGCATAATTCTAATCCATGGAGGTACCTTTTTCTTTACCGCGATCAAAATGTCTATCAACTCGTCCTGAGAATATGGGGCATATTTTCCAGTCGTGTAGAGTTTATACAAAGGGGTATCTTTTAGGACAAGTGTAGGATATATCTTCAACATGTCTGGCTTAAAGAGAGGATTTTCGAACAAAGTGTTAAAGTCTTGTATGTCTTTCTCGGGCGATGAACCCGGTAATCCAGGCATCATATGAGCGACGATCTTAAGCCCGCTATCGCGTGCAATTTGAAACGATTCGATAACATCGCCAAGATCGTGCCCGCGGTTGACAGCCTTATAAACACCCTCTTGTAAGGACTGAACTCCCACTTCTACACGTGTAACACCCATCTCAAGCATCAGATCAATATGCTGCTCCTTACAATAATCAGGCTTTGTCTCGACTGTTAGACCGACGCAGCGAGTCTTTGCTGTCTCATTTATTTTCATCGCTTCATGCAGGCTTAAGGAACTAACGCTTTTATCGTTATCACAATTTAATGCGTCAAAACACAACTTTACAAATTCTCTTTGATAATCATGAGGCATAAACGGAAAAGTACCACCTACGATGACAAGCTCCACCTTGCCTGCGTCATGGCCTAGGGAGCAGATATGCGATAATTTAGATCGAATCTGCCCAAATGGATTGTATCCGAACTTTTGAGCAAGCATTGTTGCAGGTTCGCGTCCTGTGTAACTTAGGGGAGTGTTAGCCGAAATCCCGCCAGGACAGTATATGCATCTGCCCTGTGGACATGCATACGGTTTCGGCAGTACAGCAATTATCACCACACCAGATGCGGTCTTTACAGGTTTGACCATCAAAAGTTTTCGGTAAGAATCTAAATTATCAAGGTATCCTAAAATGTCCTGGTTTCTTGGCAATGTGGAAAGGCAATATTTAGCTGACGCGTCTCTCACGATTTTCGCAATATCACGGCGTGATATGTCGCTCCTCAATTGAATTTGTGAAGCGATATGCTTGCACGCGGAAACATAGTCATTTTCAAGTTTTTCTTCTGTTTCGCTGGGTAGCGAGAGGTTCCTCAACAAGCTGACTCTGATTGGCAGAATACATATTAATATTATCCGGAAACGTATCGGTAACAATAATTCCGAACTCAACCGGAGGAGGGAGGTCTACCTTTAGCATCAGCAACTGACTGGGGATTACAGGACATTATTTTTGCCATTTAATCTGACTATTACATTCCCGCTGCCTTTTTTATCAACTGTTCCAATCTGTAAGCATCTCATTCTGTATTTCTCAAATATACTAAAAACTTTGTCGACGGAGTTCCTTGGAAGTATTACACAAAATCCGATTCCCATGTTAAAAGTTCTATACATCTCATTTATGTCAACGCGTCCCTCAACTTGTATCTGCTTAAATATGCCCTCCACTGAAGGCAAATTATTAAGCATGAACCTTACTCGTTTATTTAACCGGGCCAATTTCGTGAATGAGCCTCCCGTAATGTGGGCTAGACCGTGAATCCGAATACTCTTTCTGCGGTTTAATATTTCGATTATTGGTTTGACATATATTCGGGTAGGGGTTAGTAGTTCTTCTCCGAGCATATGATGCATATATCCAGGGATTTCATCTAAAGAATATTTTGAAAGAAGAACTTTTCGAGCCAACGTATAGCCATTTGAATGTAATCCGCTACTTTCGACTCCTAGGATTACATCGCCTACAGTGATTCTTTGACCTAAAACAAGCTCCGACTTCCTCGCTACGCTTCCCAGAACCATTCCTGCAAGATCAAAAGCGTTCCCATCATCGAACCCCGATATAAGATCCGGGAGAATTGCTGTCTCTCCTCCTACAATAGGGACGTTAGATTCTTCTGCTCCCACAACGAGACCTTTTACGATCTGTTGCAACAGAATTTTATTTGCAGATTTTAGCGCTATATAATCAATAAATGCTAGAGGTTGTGCCCCGACGCAGATGACATCGTTAACGTTCATTGCAATACAATCAATGCCTATTGTGTCGAAACGATTCATCATCTGAGCTACTATTATTTTCGATCCGACGCCATCAGCATGTAGCGCCAATATTCTACTACCAAGATCGATCAGTCCTGCATA
>DAOM01000016.1:20608-20802 GCA_002501855.1 Candidatus Nitrosopolaris nunavutensis | reverse complement strand
AAGATCGATCAGTCCTGCATAACCGCCGTAGCCCGAAAGAACTTTACCGGTAAATGGGAGTAAGTGAGTAGCAGAAATCATAGCACCAATTTTTTTTTGGGCTTTGGATATCATTTTTATATCTATTCCCAAGTCGGCGTATGTCACTTTACTTTTATTCCTCATGGCCGCAGACAGTCCTTATCAACAAATTC
>DAOM01000016.1:0-20319 GCA_002501855.1 Candidatus Nitrosopolaris nunavutensis | reverse complement strand
GTATAAGAGACAGAGACAGTCCTTATCAACAAATTCTTCTAATAAATATTCAATGCGAATACCTTCTAAGAACAGATGCTAAAGGCTGAATATACCATTATACAAACACGATTTCTTAATAAGAGTCTCGAAGAAATTCTACCACTATTTTCAAAATAGCATTATTTGGGCATTCAATTTAAGAATCGCAGTGGACGAGGGTTTGTCGGTGATGTAGCTTCATTGTTACGATATCCATTGTCGTGCTCATTGATGCAATCAAAGCATCTAAGTAGCTTGACAATCAATTGCTCCTCGACTAATGACTTCATTATCCGTTCTAACTCAACATCTGTCAAGTGGGTACTAGTATGCAATAAAATTATTAATCATTGTGATTTACTGGTATAACTAATAATTATAATATTAATATATTAAGGATACATCTAGTTCATCTCATGATATGAATGTACTATGCCATCACGACCGAAGAAAATTCTAATACTAAGTACTAAATTCGGATCTAGGCTTGGTAGGATTAATTTGTCTTCCATATGTCCACTATTTATTGAGTAATTTTTACACGCTCAGCCGTTTTATTCATCCTCTATCCCTGGCGACCATCTTTGAATAAATGGAACATACAAGGAGACATCTACCATTTGTAGGATTATCAAAATACAGAGCGCCACTTATCATGACTTGTCAACAACTTTGTTAATTTTGCTCGAGGACGATAACTTTATCCGTCTAATACGACTCTAAATCAAAAACTGACTGTTTATCAGGTGTGTAATGTACGCTAAAATGCCTAGACACAGATATTACTATTCATACCAACGCCATTAATGTCGGAAGAATTTGGACATTACTTCTTAATTTATCTAATCTGTTGATGGTTAATCATCCATTGCCTCAATACACTGCAGAACTAGCTCTCGACTTCTTTTCATCATCCACGTAGGAAATTCATTTAGGGAGAATACATGTTGTTGTTGAAAGCTCAGGGGGATAAAACCTCCGTGTGTATAAACTTGAACGAGAGCATACCTTTCGTTGACAAGTGTGGCTACTTCTTCTTCACCAGCAGACTCGGACTCTTCGAGCGTCTTTCTGTACAAGACTATAGGCTTTCCCAATCTGTTTGCAATGACAGAAGCCTTCTTGAGCTTCTCTCTGAACCTCTCAATTACCCAATCGTCGAGCGTTACTTGCTTTTCGTCGATGGTTACTTGTTTATTTGTCAACTTGGTTAGAACCATGTCACGTTTTTATTTATAAACATATGAGAATATTTATTGACATAATGGGTATCTTGCCATCTACTGCGCGGCCGATTAAAGTTTGATACATCTATTAACTAGTCGTAGTCGGCCCAAGCATATATTAGCTTATAGCAATAATATTGCACACCTTTTAGTGAAAAGGTTCTTCTATTCTACGGAGATTTCTAATACCCTCTCATCAAGCTGGATTGTTTTGTAATTAATCTTCTCAATAGATGCTTTGGAGAGAACAACTGATTTGACTCGCACTAGATGTAACAATTCTTCCTTCATTGAATATAAAGAGGATATTTCCTCTTCAAATAAATTTGCAACAAAAGCAGTTGAAACTATCTCTGTGGGGTTGTACCCACGCTCCTTTCGAAGCTGCTGCAAATTTCTTGCAAGATCTCTTAGCATTCCCTTTATAATCAAATCTTTATCTCGCCTTGTCCCGATGAACACCATAAGGTTGTCTCGTTCTGACATTGTGTAACCTTCCATTATGGCATATGAGAACTCTAAATCGTTGGATGAAAGGTCTATTTGTCTACTGTCATAGGACAGCGAATATCTGCCCGATGTCTCCAGAGACTTTATCAGTTCCAATTTATCAACTCTGTCAAGAGCTCGGCTGACCTTATCGATATCGGACCTCACTCTGGATGCTACATTCTTTTTTACCAAAAAAACATTGGGAACAATGGGTAATTCATTCTCGATTAGACTTCGCACTTTTTGTAGAAGTGTTGCATTTGTAACCTCAAAAATGCGGTAGCTTTCAACATTCAGCTGAGTTATCAATATTTCAGCAATTCCTCTTGCTTGTAACAAGTTAGTATCCGATGTACAAATAAGGGCTTCCTTTATAGGCCAACGCCTCTTTAAAGTGGCTTTCATTCGAGCAGCATTTGAGAGCGATATAATTTCCTTGCATTTATCTATAGCCTGCTCGACGATATTATTAACAAGATTATCGTCATATTCGGGCCAACGTTCGAGCAAAACACTCTTTTTATTTGGGAAACATGATATGTAAAGGTATTCTGTAACGAATGGTGTTAACGGGTTCAGCATTATGTCTATTCGTTCTAGAGAGTGTGCCAACACTGCATAAATGGCCAATCTTCGATCTAGGCCTTCTGGATCGTCATCCCAGATACTATTTCTAGTAACGGGGATGTACATTTGGCTTACACTATTGATTATAAATTCCTCCACGGCCTTTGCACCCTCGTTGAATCTACATCTTTCGAATGCTAGAGAAACTTGCTTCACAAGGTTTTGGAGTTTTGATATGAGCCAGATTTCAGATATGGACATTAGGTCATTAGCTAGCACCCACTTTAGATCGTGTAATCGTGGATCAAATCCATCAAATGTGCTGTTCTGTCTAAAGTATACATGTAAGTAATACAATGTGCTTATAATTTGGTAAGGTCTTGCTCGCATTTCCTGTAGGCTGAACTTCAGAGAATCAATAGGAGAGGACTTCCAAATAAAATAAAATCGAATTAAATCAACAGGATTTTCCCCAAGTAGATCGTGGGCATCTATAACGTTACCGATGCTTTTACTCATTTTGTTACCTCTTTCATCAAGTACGTGTCCTTGGAAAAGAAATGATCGGAATGGGGGGACTGCGCCTTGATTCAAAAGAACGTTCTCGATTAATAGAGTATAAGCCCACCCTCGTGTTTGATCTATTCCCTCTGTCATAAATACAGCAGGAATCAGATTTTTGTACTCGTAATCGCTAAGTGAAGCGTAGGGAGCTGCCCCGCTGTTATGCCAAGTATCCAAGACGAAGAGTTCCCTTCGCATGTTAGAACCACATTTTTCACATTTTATTTCGATCCTATCGATCTGCGGTCGATGTAGCTCGAAGCCAGGACCATCTGGCAAAGAGATCGATTTCTTCAAGATTTCCTCTCTCGAAAACATGGCATCTTTGTGTTGACATTTCTTGCATGTCCATATAGGCAGTGGCGTCCCCCATATACGCTCCCTTGTGATGCACCACGGAACTTTCTCTTTAATAATTTCCAGAAATCTATTTTTTGGAGCTTCAAAAAAATAGTCAACTCCATTTGCAGCTTCGGTCGGCATCTCTCCTAACTTATCTATGATATAGAAGTACTCCCGTCTTGCAAGCCAGACTAGTTTATGTTGGGAACGCCAACATGTGGGATATTGGTGCTTGATCTTTCCGATCTTGAGTAGAGCATGCGATGTCTTCAATGCTTCCACGACTCGTAAATCTGCGTCCCTTACGAAAGTATTTGCGAAGGATCCAGCTTCTGAGGTAAAATTTACCCTGTCGTCTATAGGTACAAAAATTGGCAGATTCCTTTTTGCAGCAATTTCAAAATCTTTCTCGCCGTTAGCTGGAGACAGATGTACTATCCCACTTCCAGTAGAAATATCCACAAATTCCTCCGCTACTATAAAGTGTATAGATCCTGCCGCAGCGAGCTCCTCTAACTTTGGGATCAGTCCTAATAGCGGATGAACATAATGACTTCCGTTAAGCTGTTTGCCTAAAACAGTTCTTTCCACGTGATAGTCTGTCACCCGTAATTCGCTCATTAAATCTTGCAGCCTGTTTTCAGCTATTATCCACACCTCGCCATTTACGTTGACGTAAACATACGCTGCATTTGGATTAACGCCAACCATTTCATCCGTTACAAGTGTAAATGGCATAGTAGTCCATACAACTAGATAGACATCCTGATCGGATAATTTGACTTTATAATACAACGAAGGATCTTCAACATTCTCGTATCCTTGATTCACTTCAGCATTGCTGAGGGACGTCTGACATCCTGGACAATATGCCACTACCCTAAACCATTCTGTCAATATTCCGGTTTCCCATGCTTTTTTAAGATATCTCCATTCTCTCTCAATGTACTCATCGCGGAACGTCCAGTAAGCTTTTTCATAGTCGAAAGACATGCCCAATAACTTGTCAGCGGTAATCCAACTTTCATTGTACCTCTGAATCACCTTCTTACAGGCCTCTACAATTTTTTCTAGTCCTACTTTGTTTACATTTTCCATCTTACTTCCGGTCAAGCCTAATTCCTTTTCAGCCTGCAATTCGACGGGTAAACCCTGCGTGTCCCAGCCTGCTCTGAACAGAACCTTCTTCTTCTGAAGTGATCTAAACCGGTACCACAGATCCTTGATTATGCGCCCCCTTAGGTGCCCGGCGTGCGGTTCGCCGTTCATTGTTGGGGGACCCTCAATAAAAGCAACCAGCTGTTTATTATCCCGCAATTCGTTTTCCAAAAGAGAGCTCAAGTCGATATTGTGGAGATAATGGCGAATCTCAGTTTCGATAGCCTTTGCATCGTATTTTCCTGCTAGTTCCATCTGCACGAGTGGCAATCTCCTCTTGACTCGTGTTTATGTTTTTTGTTTAAAATGCAATAAGAATATATTCTCTCTGAAGAGCGGTAAATACTGATTTTGACGCATAAAGATACCGTGAGTGCTGGCGAAAACGCTCCTGAGGAAATCAATGTAATAATAGAGATCCCAAAAGGCAGCAGCATAAAGTATGAATTAGACACCACGAACGGATTAATCTTCGTGGACAGAATCTTGGCCAGTGCAATGTACTATCCATGTAACTATGGTTCCATTCCTAAGACGAAGGAAGAAGATGGAGACCCAGTTGACGTACTCGTACTCGGTAACAATCCTATAATACCTATGGCTGTTATAAGAGCTCGCCCAGTCGGGGTACTCTTGACGGAGGATGAGAAAGGTAATGATTCAAAAATCGTAGCGGCTCCGTTAAACAAGATAGACCCAAGCTTTTCAACCATTAATGAAGTCGACGACATCCCTGAGTATTTGCGTAATCAGATTACCCATTTCTTTGAACACTACAAAGAGTTAGAACAGGGAAAATATGTTAAGGTTATAGGCTGGAAAGGCAGAGATATTGCAAAGAAGCAGATTTCCGAAGCAATGAACAAATTCAAAAGCCCAGATCTGGTAGTCTAACGCTTTAAGAGTGGCATATTTCATTTTGACTCTTAGAGTGCCTTAAACTGGTCACTCCATCTCATGTATGCTCTAATCATGTCCGTAGGTACACTTGGTTTTCTGATCTTAAACATTTCTTTGAAATCAGTCATGTTAATGGCTCTTGGATTTGACTTTGCCTCCATAGCTTTTCCACTTTCAAATAGCTCGTTAACTACCCTGAGCTGCGCTGACTGACAAATGTCCTTGATGTCACTTGCACTATAACCTTCCCCTAACTTGGCAAGATCTTCGGATCTCAACGAGGGTTCCTTTTTCAATGCCGCGGTATATTGAACGAATAAATTGGTTCTCGAACTATGGTCTGGGAGCGTTACGTAGATCCTTTTTTGGAATCGCCTAAGGAATCCTGCTTCTAAACTCCATGGTTTGTTAGTTGCACCTATGACGTAGAGGAGTAGCTCTTTTGATTTGCTATTTATTCCGTCCATTTCGGTAAGGAACTGATTCTTTAGCCTAACTTCGCCACCGACTTCGCCGTTTCTGGTTCCGAGTAGAGAGTCTATTTCATCTACAAAAAGGAGTACCGGAACATTTTCACGGTCGTTGAGCTTACGTGCCATCACAAACAATTTCGAGACGTTTTTTTCTGCCTCGCCCAGCCACTTGCTCATCATCGAAGCTGCGTCAACATTGATAAAGTAGCCATCAATCTCCGCTGCAGACGCAGCTGCGATTAACGTCTTCCCACACCCTGGAGGTCCGTAAAGCAGTATGCCTCTGGGCCATCCTAGAGGGAACAAATCCGCTCTTTTTGTGGGATAGACAATAGATTCCCTAATGGCTCGTTTCGCATCCTCCTGCCCGATAACCTCGTGCCAGTGAACTGTGGGCTTTTCCTTCATTACGAGATCATCTAGAGCACCATCCGACGGTTCAGCGGCCTGTGCATTTGTGCGTCCAGCAGCCTTGGCGTACTGATTTGAATTAATTGTCCGGTTCCCCTTAGTGGGTTCGTCTGGCTTCGTCAAGCTGCCTTCATCGAGCTTGTGTGACATTCGTAACGCTTCAATTCTACTTTGATATGCGCCAGCTCTCTCCACATAGATTTTATTTAATTTGTATTCTGGATAGACCTGTACTAGTTTTACAAGAGATTCTATTGCCCGCTGATATGACTGTATGGCCATTCCTCGTGAGCCTTGTGAATCTAATCGAATTGCTTCTGCGGCATATTTGCTTGCGCTATTCTCTAATTCTTGGGGAGCCAGACTCATAATGATTCATTACCGCTAATAAAATAATAATTAACACAACGTTTGAATTACTATGATGTAAATGTATGTTGCGTAAGAAACAAAATAATTTGCACAAGATACTACGTCAGGGGTAGAGTTGATTTCAGCTCAAAGAGTGGTAAATGGAGGTGCACAGAGCAACATGTGCGCAGTGCTCTAGGAATTTAGTCATTTCGTAGTGCGCCGCGTAACTCTGAAAGTTCTTTTGTTAGTTCTCCCCCTTTATTCAAGGATGCCTCACTTATCAAGTGTAAAGCACTTTCATTTGCTGTTTGAAAGTTTATTGTGTATCCACCCAATTGGGCAGCATCTACCAGGACAACTTCCAACAGTTCACAAATATAACACAATTCTTGACGAGAATCAGGTATGCATGGAATCAATGAAGAGCGAATATTCTTGAGTATTCCAACAGCAGGGCTTAATATGATTACTATATCGCTGAGATTTGAAACGTTCCTCAATTGATATGCCAACCTCTCGAGTAATATTTTTGACACTTGAATGACCTGGTTCAGTTTTCGTGTCGACAAGTATTCCGAGGCGGACATATCAGAATAATGAATAGTGTGATTTTTGACTTGATGCAGATCCTTATTCCGACTGATGTCGCCATCTTTTGATATTGATTGACACATTATTCGTTCAAGCTCGGTAATATGGTTTAGAATTGCATCAATTCTTGGTTGTAAAGACACGTCATATTTCATTGAATTGTACTTGCCATCGTCTCCTGACCTAAATTCCGATGTTACCCATCTGGATCTGGATTCCATTCGTGTATCTATGTCAAACCGGATACCATCATTAATACCATCCATGTAATGAATAAATTCGTAACTACGGTTACTATAGCACAAGGTAACAGCTCAGTATTTTTTTTAACTTTGATGCAATGAATTTAACTATGATCTTTACCTTCAGTCGAAGTCACAATTTTCTGAATAGTTTCTATGCACAGAGGACATAACGCTAACGACCTAGTTGGTAGCTTAGAAGAATTAGGCTTATCAAGGTATGAAGCAGGAGCGTATCTTACATTGATTCGTAAAGGCTCGCTTGCAGCCAGTGAAATATCATACTACGCAAACCTACCTCGTACAAAAGTGTACTCTACTCTGAAGAAATTGGAAAAAAAAAGATTATCAATAGTTTCTCAATCCAAGCCCTTAATTTGCAGTGCCATTCCTCCTGAAGAGGCGTTTAGAGAAATAGTAAAGCTCTACGAACGCAGGTCAAAGAATATGAAAAAGATAGTGGATAGACTTCAGAGAATCACTGAAGAGCAAAGACCTAAGGCTTCCGAGGAAAGGAGGTATTACATCCTAGATCCCAATTCCACATTAGAGAAAATGAAGAGCCTAATTGCCAATTCGAAGTCCTCTGTTTATGCTATTCTGGATAGCTGGGGAATACAACTGATAATACAGTGTAAATTAGCCATGATCAAAGCTATCACTAATGGCGTCAACATTCGGCTGTTATTAGCGAATCAATGTATCGGGAACGAGAACCTGCCATCACTTCCGGAAGACATTGATCTGAAAATTGGAAATGTGACTTCTAATATGATAATTATCGACTCTAATAATATGGTTGCAGTTGATAGCAGTAACGGAAAAGCTGCTCTTTTTGCATCTATTGACATATTCGGTTTGTCACAATTGCGAAGTTTTGAGACAGAGTGGAACAATGCGCTCGAAATCAGGCAAATTGTAAATATGCGACCAAACATCGTTATGAAAGCAAACAAGTTAGTCAAGATCCTCGAAAGTGCAGATATCTTTGGACAGATCTCTAAAAATTGGGATGAACCTACGTCCGCTTTAATCAAGTCTGCGCAGAAATTAGGAATAGACATATTTGATACGGGTATCGATGAAATGCTTACCATCATTGACTGCGCCTTACGTATTAGCTGTTCCGGCGGTTTAACTCACGACAAAATTAATAATTTAATGAGTATCCGATCAAAGGTTGGAAGCGAATCCGTATCACGTTGGGTATTGCTTCTTGCGACCTACCTTAAACATGTCGGCAATGACCCAAAGATAATACGAGACTTCAAACTCAATGGCGTTGAGGATACTATTCACATTAAGCTTTCAAAACCAATCTCAACTAAATCGAACGAAGAGACAGATTCCGATTAGCCTCGATAATTGAAACTAGAAACGCAACAAGCAGGTGCTGAAATATCCCTGTTAGGCTTTGTCACTTACCACCCTGAATCGTTGTCTGAGTCGAGATCCACATATCCTACACACGCTAATGTAAGATTCGTACGTCTGGCCGCACGCCTTACAAAACGAGACCCACGTTCTCAACTCACTAATGCCCTTGAAGGCGAGTGTTTTGACTGGGATTTTCAGGAACGTTGCGACATTTCCCACAGCATAGTCGTCCGAAATTAGAGTCTTCCTCAGTTGAAGAGCAAGAGCAAGTATTGAAATATCTGCCGATGATAGTTTGCGACTATCACCTGTTTCTTTTGCTGTAGCTATGACTTTATCCAACGAGGTTTTTTCGGGCTCTATAACTATCAAATTACCTGCGTCAATTAGTGCCTCTAACGGTGAGTAAGATCTTCTTATGTGCTTAACTTCATTATAAACTGCGTTGGTAGTAAAGCATTTCTTTGAAGACTGGAACGGAATCCCAGCATAAAATGCACTTGCGTCCAAAACGAATTCGCTAAAATCCGAGCTTGACAATCTGTCTCATACCTCTTTTTCTAATTCGAATGAATCGTGCGTCATACTGATGGCGAGAAATTTTCAGAGGTTCGCCTGCGGCGATCGGGAATATTTCTTGTCCGTCTACTACTAAGCTGAGATCGTGCGTGCTTTTAACTTCGATTTCGTCGGGTGGAAGCACCAAACGTGGCATTTTATTCATCGGCGCGATCGGGGAAAGGAGCAATGATTCCAACCTCTCATATAAAACTGGACCACCGATTGAGAACGAGTGCCCTGTTGATCCGGTCGGAGTAGAGATTATGATCCCATCCATCCTCTGCTCTATCACATCGCCCATCAGTTTTATGGACAGCAGAGGAGTTCTTGTCAGATTTACCCTTGTTACCATGATATCATTTAAAGCTGCCGGAATGATCTTCTGCCCGACAGACGCCTGAATTCTTATACGGCGTTCATGAAAGTACTGGCCTAGAAGTAGAGCATTTATAGATTCGTCCAAAGATGCAATTCCTGTTTCAGATAAGATGCCTCTGTTGCCACCAACATTAACACTCAATAAAGGTGTCTCCCGCGGGATATATCTAAATGCTCTCAATGTTGTGCCATCCCCGCCTATTGCAAAAACAATGTCAAGTTCAAGTTTTCCGAGATCTTCTGCTTCGACCGGTCGACTAGCTTCGATCGTCAGCGGATTCACAGCATATATAGTAAGCTCTCGATGTGCAACCAATCTTGTAATTCTTCTAGCGGCTTCCTCGGCTTCAATGCTGTTCGCTTTCGTTATTATGGCTATATTGCTGATTGATTCAGCCATTTACCATGCGATCTAGGTAGCATGATGCTCTTAAATGCATTTAGAGATCACAGTACTGTCCTGAGCCACAAGATTAAATAACACTTATTTTGAGAGATTTTAGGCGACAAAGGGGCCGATAGCTCAGCTTGGTGGAGCGTTCGACTGATAATCGAAAGGTCGAGGGTTCAACTCCCTTTCGGCCCATCATGTACGTGTATGCCTATTACCTTTGGCAAATGGCTAGGATCATGTATGTTAGATGCATATTCACCTTAGCTCTGTGTTCGTGGTTGGTGGCGGGATATAATAGATAGTTATAGTTGAGTGTCTCATCTAACTGTCTATAGAATGCAGTTGAAAAGGCCACAGGATCGCTCGCGAACGGGGGCCAAGGTTGTGCTAGTCTGTTTACGTTCAACAAGGATTTCTAATGGGAGCAGAAATGAGAATGCATGACCACATTTCTATCGCTGCAGACAAATGCAACAAAAATAGGCTTGCCGAATACTAGGCTCAAGTTGGGGATCCATACTGTTATCTTCTGTAAACCTGGCCTTCAGGAATCACCACCGGGTAATTTGACATACCAGAAGCCTGTGTTATCTTGAGGTATGCTGTCATTATAATATTCACCTATGGTCCACTTCTGACACAAACTGTTACTATTTGAGAACTGCTGAATGGTATTCATTAGTATCCTAATACTATTTGCGTCGATTGGAACAGTAAGTCAAGGTTATTCCAACTTGCATGAATTAGTTGTTAACATACTAGATTCGCGGGGTGCCACAACAACCAGACCAATTATTATACCTTTTTTTGCAATCTTTTTGGCGACCAATCAAGCTTCCGGTATGCGTACCAAGAGTAATTTGTCGTCCAACATTGGAGATATTGTTCTACTCAACTCATCTACGGATGAATATGCTTCTTCGTATATCTTTACGGCTTTATTGCTTTTTGTAATAATGATTTGGGTAGAGAAATTGCGACTTTGTTTCATAGGGGCTAGTAGTTGTACCCTTCATACTAGTATTGTATCTACTACTAGCTATCTATGAAGAAATCGTCTTCTTACTGATCCTCGTAGAAGGGAGGCGTTTTGAAACGAGTCCCTACAACTATTCGATTAGTTGATGCTGCGAGAGCAAGAGTGCCATAATTAAAGGCTCAGTTGAAAAAGACCGCCATTTTGAGTTAATTCCTTTAACATATCTAGAAGAATCCCGCATTTTTATGAAAAAGCTTTCTATCTACCTTCGAGAGTAAACCACCTGCAAAACCATTCATAAATCGAGCTGAGCTGGAGGTATCGGCTGATGTCATTTCTAGGCACAACAGATTAGTTCTGCTGTACCGTCGATTCGACGCCGTTGGGAACATCATCCTATTTCCAACTAGAGAATACTTATCTAATCTTTCTCCTTGATATACTTCTCATGCCGTTCGAAAGCTTAGGGGAGTATGTTGAAGCGCTGGATAAAGCTGGCGAATTAAAGCGGATAAAGACGAAGGTAAATCCTAATTTGGAGATCGCGGAAATTATGCGCCGGCTGATGTATTCGGGAGACCAGCCCGCAGTATTTTTTGAAAATGTAGAAGGCTCTGATATCCCTATTCTTGGTAATGCCTTTGGGACGATCAAACGACTGCAAATCGCTCTAGAGACAGAAGACTTTACAGAGATCGGTAATCGTATAGTTGAGCTGACTAAGCTAAGTTTACCGTCCGGAATGCTGAATAAACTCAAAATGTTGCCTAAACTCTCCGAAATCTCCGACTACGGTCCGAGGCATACAGAATCGGGCCCAGTTAAGGAAATAATGCAAACACAAGATGCTAACTTAAACTGTCTGCCAATTCTCAAATCATTTCCGAATGATGCTGGCAAATTCATCACATTCGGGGTAACTGTTACGAGGCACCCCAACACAGGTATTCGAAACCTAGGTGTTTATAGAATTCAGGTTATCGGCGACAAAAAAGCCCTAATTCACTGGCAGACGCATAAGCGCGGTGCACTGCATTATGAAATAACAAAAGAGCAGAGAAAACCAATTGAAGTTGCCATCATTATAGGCGCTGATCCTGCAACCGTTCTTGCCGCGGTCGCGCCTGTTCCAGAAGGAATAGATAAATTCCTCTTTTCCGGTATTATGAGAAAGAAAGGAGTTAAACTCGTAAGATGCAGCACTGTTGATTTGGAGGTTCCTGCTAACGCCGAAATTGTTTTGGAAGGATATGTGGATCCTGACGATATTCGCATGGAAGGCCCATTCGGTGATCATACTGGCTATTATACCCCGTCAGAGCCCTTTCCCACCTTCACACTTACTTGCATAACGAAAAGAAAAGACCCAATTTACTTGACAACTGTGGTGGGTAAACCAGTTCTTGAAGATGCATACATAGGGAAAGTTATTGAGCGCTCGTTCTTGCCATTAATCCAGATATTTCAGCCAGAGGTAGTTGACTTTGCGATGCCAGCTGCAGGTTGGTTTCAGGGCTTAGCAGTCATTGCCATAAAGAAACGATATCCTGGCCAAGCGAAGAAAGTAATGATGGGACTGTGGGGTATGGGCCAGCTATCACTTACGAAAATATTTGTTGTAGTCGATCCGGATATTAATGTACATAGCGTAGACGAAGTAATATGGGCTATTACTACAAGATCCGATCCTAAACGAGATACTATGGTGATCGACAATGCACCCACTGATACGCTGGATCCTGCATCACCTTTAGTAAATTTGGGCTCAAAACTGGGAATTGATGCTACTACGAAGTGGAAGGAAGAAGGATATGCCAGAGAAATTCAACAACTTGCTGTGGTAGACGATGAAACAAAGGCAGTTGTTGACCGAAATTGGAAAAAATATGGATTCTCTTAGCTAGTAATTCCAACACTCGTCTCCAAGATTATGACATACCTGGGTCGGTACTCACAATTGCTATCAGCGTGACGGTAGACTTAATATCAGGAATCTTTTTGAGATGCCACTTTATAGTTTCTTTCAACTCGTCAACGCTTCCCTGGTTTAACTTTACCAAAATATCATATGCTCCATGCACCTCTGCAACCTCAAAAATCCCTGGTAGCTGGCTAAGCTCCTTTATGACTTCTGTTTTATGGCTTATATCACAATTAATTAGCACGTAGGCTGTAGGCATCGCTCTTTTGTGTCACAATATATCAAGGGGACTAATTAAGCATTGGCTTCGAGCGAAATGATGAATTCATATTGATAGATCGTACTCCTAGCGTTCTACGCCCTCGAATCGCAACTTTATCAGATTCTGTCCCCCTGCCTTCCTTATCTCGATTAATTCCTCCCTTTCGAGTCTCTTCACTAATCGCCATATTGTAGTTTTTGGTAACAGAAACTTATTCCGCACTTCACTCTCAAACGCCGCACCATCCTTCTCGGCTAAATACTTGAGAACACGCTGGTCCTCAGGTCGAAGATGAGGCCTTTCGGCAAGAATTCGGATCACTGCTCTAGAAAGGTCAGTTTGTTCCGCTGTGGGCACAGGCAGATCCTGTTCTTCGTGGGCTGGCGGCGATGCAGTTGGAAATGACGAAGGCTGAGGTGGAGGGCGTCTGTCAGATGAATCATCAGATAATGGACCACCAACAGAATCATGCTCAATTTCAACCCGCAAGCGTTTGTGTATTATTTTTTTTCGAAGCACTAGAACTGAAACCGTGCTTGCTACCGCGATACCTCCTATTATCGCAAAGACGGGAAATGGGTTAGAAGCGTTGTTCCCAATATATATGGTAGCTTCATCGACTAGCGCTTTGACGCGGCTGTAGTGACCTTTAGAGAACTCATTTTCTGCCTGCGAAATAATTGCTCTAGCTGCACTAGTAATGTGCCCAGTTTCAGCCGCTTTTTGCACCTCCAGCTGTCCTGTTCCGATTGCATTTTGAGAGGCCAGGTAGTCTCTTGTGATATTGATAGCCAAATCGTTCGCTGCGGTGCTGAATTTTTCTGCGTCTGAATATTTTTTGCTAGCTTTAGCCGTTAATGCCTGTTGCAGTAGGTTTTGTGCATCTGCCGTTATTATTCCTGGATATCTTTTCCTAGCATCCTGGATTGCAATAACTGCAGATTCGATACTTGCGTTCGACTGAGTTTCCGTACCCAAATATCCAATTACGTAGCTAATTTGAATATGACCCGGATGAAAAGTAAGTAATCCTTGTTCTCCAATTTGCGTGACAGACGCCGGAAATTGTTTGCCCAAGTCAATGATTGTCGAATTCGTAGGTAGTTTTAAGGAAAAACCAGTCGTGGAATTGAACGAAAAGGTCCATGTCCTCCCCTGCTTATTAACAAGATCAGGCGTTTCGTAAGATAATCTGGCATTTGATATTCCGGAGGAGTTTATGATCACCTCACCTGGCTGCTGACCCGATTGGTATCCGATCGACTTTCCTTTATAATCCATTACATTTAGACCATCAACGCTCCTGCCATACAGAACAACCACTGTGTTGGGTATAGACGGATTGAGAACTACGTCTTGTTCTATTAATGCTGTGCCGTCTGAGAACAGGGCAACAAAGAGTGAACTTATAGAATACCTATCAGACTTGGTTTGCAAATACGAATACGCATTTCTTTCTTCAGAGCCCATAATGACTAATACTAAACTAAAGACTATTCCACAAACTAGATACGTTTTTTTTCTCCGTATATTTGGCATATTGAAATAATTTTTATGAAACAATTGCGGAATGACCAAGCGATATATGAAATGAACTAAACACCGCCCAAGTTAGCTCTCTTCTTGGACTACCTCTACTGCTCTATCTTGCTTTTCTTTTACACTTGGAAAGAATGCTCTTAACTCTCTCATGGGATATTCTTCGACCCACTTGAACTTGCGTTGAAGTGTGGACGTGTAGATTTTTTTCCAGTCAAGCCCAACATACCCCATCCAGGCCTTCATTACCCGAGGATCGATGTAGTTTCTCAGAGATGTGCCAAGGTTGTAATCGCGGGTATTTTTCTGTAGTCTTAGTTGCATTTCAAGCTTTTCTAATCTTTGCTCGAGTCTACTCTTTTGAATTTCAGTTTTCCATGTTCTTGCTTCCATATCGCGCTTTAACTTTTCGATCGTCTCTTGCTTTTTCAGCAATGAATTTTCATATCTTTCTATTGCTTTTTTACTGGCGGGATTTTTTGGATCGATGCCTTTTTTGTGGTTGCAAGTAACTGCGGCTGTCAAATTTGCCATTTTGGCCACATAGATTTTCTGTGCTTCAGATGACTTCTCATGGATCCTTATCGGTGGCTTAGCTAGTGCCTCCTTTACTGTTCTAGTAGTAATAAAAGTCCTAAAAACTTTAGCAGTTAATCCAGGTACGCTTTTGGGATCAATGCTTCGAAGGAACGCATTGACTTTACTAGAAGTGATTCCATCAAAAATCTGAGAGCCTGGCTGTTTACCCTTCATGAATAACTTGAGATTGTCGTAAAGGCCGCTTGTATCTTGAGAATCAACCGGGAGTGTTTTTTGCCATGGAACGCTGTCTTTGCCCAAGAAGTTGAACTCTATAAAATGTTGTCCATCACTTTCTGGGAATTTGATATGTTCTACTCTCAAAGTTGAAGCGCCTACAGTATCAGATTCTTCCGGATCTTTTTCATCACCCACCCTCATTGCAAGCTTAAATATGAGGTAAGAGACGGTAGCGATCTTCTTTTGATTAATTTCCGTAGATCTGAGCATCCTGTTGATAATTTCTCTTTGCACTTTATTGATGTGCTTTCCTAGTTTGTTGGCCTTGTCGTATTTTTCTTTCTCGTTATTCTGTCTAAGCGTAGCCGAGTCATGTAGCCACACGTACTTTCTTTTACCGGTCAATTTCTCTGTCCAGGTTGCAAGCCAAGTTGACGAATGATCGTGCACGATCTCCTGCCATGTTCCTCCGGGCACAGGAGCGTCTTCTCCGAGATTAAGAATAACATCCTGAGCTCCTACACGTGGTTTCCACCTTCCTCGGAGAGGGTGCTGACCTCTACCCATAAACAACCCTGGCGGTTCGACCAGCCAGTTGGCTATATCCACTTCAACATCATCTACGATGGCCTTCGCATAAGTTGCTTTCAGTTTTTCTTTTTCTGCACGTTTAGCGATAGTCATGCTTCGTTTCTCCTCCCGGGGAAGGTTACGGATTCTCTCTAGCTCGGCCTCATGCATTTTCTTTTCTTGATCTACAAGTTGGAAGGCTTCGGAGAAGTCAATTACGTCAAGGTTATCAATACTTTGAAATTCCTTAGGCAGCAATTTTTTTAGGTCACTCAAAAAATTCAGCTGGAAAACCCGGTCTAGGATATAATGAGTATCTTTTTTCTTTGCCCATGCATAAACTAATTCTTCTTGGGCTGGATCGAGCGATAATCTTCTTCCACCAATAATTATGCTTAGCCCTCTTGCTTGATAGGCAGGAGGAAATGCTACACCCTTATGCCGGAGAGTATGCCATTTTGAGCGGAGTACGGTAGAGGTGGTCGCTGCCGATTCCATCGGATCTAACACACAAAAGACCCTCGCTACTATTCTTAAACCTTACCCGCAAAAGTGTTAATATCGTCTATATCAAAAATAAGTTGAAGTTGAGGAAGGTTGCACTTCTATCGGACACTTCTACTAGCGTGGGCTACGAGACTGCGTTAGCCCTGGCAAGAAGGGGATATGTAATATATGCCGGAATAAAATCCCACGCCCAAGCCAGGAAACTATCTCATATAGCTGATATTGAAAAGTTATCTTTGCAGCTGATCAAACTAGATGTCAACAGCAGTTCTTCTGTTACGAGCGCAGTGAAAAAGGTATTGAAAAACGAAGGGTTGATAGATCTGTTAGTGAACGGTACTAGTTACATCTTACTAGGATGTTTGAGGATATTTCCATTAGAGAAATGGCAGCACAATTTGAAACAAACTTTTATGGCATCATCAGAATGTTACGGTCAGTGTTACCGCTCATGCGGAAACAAAGAAGCGGGGTCATAATCAACATTAACTTTGTCGCAGGACAAATTGGATTTCCGTGTTCTTCAGCGTTCGTCAGTTCACAATTCGCAATTCAGGGTTTGAGTGAATCCTTAAGATATGAATTAGAACCCTTCGGTATAGCTGTCTCACTTATCGAACCTGGGATCATCCGTTCCTCGACGTTTACAAACTTTATTGTCATGGCTCAAAGAGCCAAACGATTGTCTTCACCATATTCTGAAATGACTCGGAAGATAACTAACGACATGGGGCGTATGCCTGAATTGGGATCATTACCTGTCGAGGTAGCATCCACTATACTGAAGGCACTACAATCCAAGCCAATATTACCTCGCTATCTAGTAGGAAATGATGCTGCGATATTAATAGAGACTCGCAAGTCAATGACAGACATTGAATTCGAAAATTTTGTTAAGGGTACTATAGCGCGCGTCTAATTTTTCTAACGAAGATGCAACGATCTATAGCGCTAAGAGCGACACTATGCGGTCACGTTAGGGCTGCATCACTAGGCATGATAAGTCTAGTCAGAAATTCCTGAATAATGTAAACGAATTCTTACGAGTTCGGACTGATCAGGTCTGGTTTCTATATCGAAATTTGTCCAGCTTGATTAATTCGTGATACGATCCAAATTCTCTGGGATCGGCCTTATCCAAACTAGATTCAGATTCTCGGGGCTCAGGGCCGAATACCTTGATTAGTGTATAAAGCGTCGTGCGCTGTGCCGGTACTCTGCCCGCTTCTCTTATTATCGAATGTAAATACTTGGGTTTCATTAGCTGCCCATATTGCGCACCTGCTGCCGTAGAGATGCTTTCATTCATAAGGGTGCCGCCGAAGTCGTTCGCACCTGCTCCGAGCAACAGCTGAGACATTCTCGCTCCCTCTTTGACCCATGAGACTTGAATATTATTTATGTAGCCATTTAGCATGATTCTTGAAACTGCATGCATTTTCATCACTTCATTGCCGCTGGGGCCCGGCCTCATGTTAGACATCGCGCCATTATTATGATTATTCTTATTGTTATCATTATCGTACATGGGCGCCTCGTTATGCACAAAGCTAAGGGGTACAAATTCCGTAAAGCCGTGAGTACCTTTCTGAATTTCCTTCAGTACCTCAAGATGTTTTGCTTTGTGCAATGATGATTCCACATGACCATACATGACGGTAGACGTGGTCGGAATATCCAAAGAATGCGCAAGCTTGACAACCCTTATCCAGTCCTTGACGCTGATCCTACCAGGAGAAATTTGGTCTCGCATCTTCTGATCCAATATTTCGGCTGCTGTCCCTGGAAGACTACCGACGCCGGCTTCCTTCAACATTCGTAAATATTCCTCGACTGAGACTTCAGACCGAAGTGCTCCGTAAAGAACCTCCTCAGGAGAAAATGCATGTATGTGAATGTCAGGGAGTTCTTTCTTTATCGCTCTACAGATTTCAATATACAAGTTCCCATCCATTTTTGGAGGTAGGCCGGCCTGGATACAAATCTCAGTTGCGCCCAACCTCCAAGCTTCCTTGGCTCTTCTCAGAATCTCTTCTGTAGGCAGGAAATAACCTTCCTCCTGCCTAAAATCCCGACTAAACGCACAGAAGCCACAGCGTTTTATGCAGACGTTTGTGAAATTAATATTCCTGTTTACCACGTATGTAACGTTCTCTCCCACTGTCCGTCTGCGAAGTTCGTCTGCGACCCTTAGAATCATATTCATTTCTGTTCCGTTGGCATCGAACAGCTCGGTCCCCTGCTCTACAGAAATATCCTTGTCGCTCAATGCCCTATCCAAAGTCCCTGAGATTACGGGGTCGAGGTTCTTCAAAATAGAGTCGAGTGTCATGCTAAATATTCCTCCGGAACAAGTCCGTAACCGTCGCATAGGGGCTCTAAATAGGGCCCTAGTGCTTCGGAGATATACTTATTGTCGAGCAAGAATTCTGGGTAAACGGGTAATCGCGCTCTTAAAGAGTAACCCATGGTTTGCGTCGCATCTCTCACGGAAGATATGCTGGGCCACGGAAATTCGGGATTAACATGATCAATAGTTAACGGTGAGATGCCACCCCAATCGTTAATGCCCGCATTCAGATATTTTCCGAAATTGTATGGATTCAGGTTCGGAGGAACTTGAATATTCATTCCCCCCAACACGATTCTGGCCACTCCTACAACGGTTAAGAAAAAGTCGTATGCGGGTGGCTGGGTTCCTGACATTTGTGTCCCTGGTTTAGGTGCGAAGTTTTGTATTATCACTTCTTGAATGTGGCCATAATTTTGGTTGATCTCTTTAATCAAAAACAAAGAATCGATGATGTCTTCTGGTTCTTCGCCTATACCGATAAGTAATCCCGTAGTAGTTGGTATCATTAGATCGCCAGCATTTTCTAGAGTCTTTATTCTTACTTTCGGATTTTTGCTTGGAGCCATTTCATGTGGCATCCCCTTTGCGGCAAGCCGTTCGCTAGAAGATTCAAGCATAACGCCCAAGCTAACATTTGTATGTTTCAAAAGTGACATCTCTTTTTTTGTCAGACTACCAGCATTGGTGTGCGGAAGTAAACCTGTTTTTTGTAGTATCATCTCACTCATTTCCCTTATGTATTCGATTGTCGTAGAATGACCAAGAGAATGTAACCAGGATCTTGCTTGGGTATATCTCTGCTCCGGCCTTTCTCCAGTAATAAAAAGGGCTTCTGTGCACCTTAATTTTTTCCCGGCTTGCGCAAGCTCAAGGACCTCGGAAGGTCTCATCATAGAGACCGATTTGTCAGTTGGTTCTTTTTTATAAGTACAGTAAGAGCATGAATCACGACAGAGGTTTATCAGGTTTATAAATATTTTTCGTGAATAAGTTATTGGACCACGCTTAGTCTTCTCCCTGATGCTCCTGGCAGTCGAGAGGATGGCATCCTGATCTTGACAGACGAACAGTTCCATTGCTTCAGGTTTTGAAATATGTCTCCCTTCCAAACTCTTCACTAAGGTCTCATATACGCCAGGATCAGACTTAGTAGCCAACATATTCTTCTGCTTGTTAATTCAATTCATTCCTAATAAAGAATTAGAATTCTAACGCCACTAGCCTAATGGATGCTGTTGATGTTCATTGATTGTATATTGTCTGTTACGCCATGTGACGGCGCCAATCTTTTTTGCATCTATGATCGATGAGATAAATGCAAAAGAGATGATCGCACCAGCCAATGGAGATGCCAATGCATAGATCGGGCTTTGGTTCA
>DAOM01000056.1:583-9593 GCA_002501855.1 Candidatus Nitrosopolaris nunavutensis | reverse complement strand
AATGCGTGTTCATGTACGAGTACCCTTATGGTATCAGCAATGGAAGGTTTTTCATCGATATTGTACGTTTCTCACTTATGTTTATAATATTAAATACATCATTTCTAGCACATACGAGATTCTTTACACTTATTTTATCAATTACTATTTGGCATGCGGTTGCTCTTGTATGGCATTTGTGGAATAGAGAATTGGAACATAAAATGCGTGTTCATGTACGAGTACACATTATAAGTGTCATTAGTTATGCATGTATATCTATTGTTTTCTTGATTGTCCAACCATTATTTGTGCAGCCCTATGGAATAATCATCAATTATGCTATTATAATGGCTGCGATTGGATCCGTGATTCTCTTTAATGCTGCCAGGTTACACTATTTTTTGGTGAAACCAAAAGAGGTATGTAGTTATAATGCACGCTAATGTCAAAAAGCCGAAAATCAGGCAGTGAAGAAGGACATATTGATGTATCTGAACTATAATTGAGACAGAAATTCGATTTATATTTTTAGTGTTTAATGCGCTGTCAATAGTCGGATTTATACTAGCCAAATGTTTAGTTGAGATACTGTTGTCAACCTTATCATATAATCAAAAAATACTATTTTTCACTAGTCCCATAGGATTAGGTCATGCCACAAGAGATATTGCCATAGCTGAAAAATTAAAACAGATTGTAAATGACGAAATCCTGTTTATCAGCGGCGGGGCAGCATATGATCTAATCTCAAAAGAAGGATTTCAAGCGCTTAACCTTTACAGACCACCTTCGTTCACAGTAGACTCAGGTAAGCTACGTAACCCGTTCGTATGGCTAATGAAGTACATCATTTACTATAAAAGATGCAAAAAAATCGCAGAGGAAGTTATAAGGAAATCTTCACATAAATATCCTGTTATAGTGAGTGATGAAGATTTTGCGTCGATCGCCGTTAGCCAGAATACCATTTTATCAAAAAACATGCTTATTTATGATATGGTAGACCCTACCGCCAATACTATAAACGATAAAGCCTCTCGCCTCGCGATTACATCTACCTATGGTAACATTAAATTTGAAAATAATATAGGCGAGACACACTTCACGAGTGGCTTTTTACACGAAATTGAAAAGAAGATGAATAGGTCTATGCGTCACCTAATAAATAAATGTGATAAGGTGATCATTCCAGATTTTGGCGATAATAAAGCTAATTTAGTCTATGTTGGCCCGATAGTTAGAGAAGTCAAATCAGAGAGGAACTCATTAAGATATAACTTTGGTTTAACTAGAAAGACAATTTTGGTTTGCGCAGGAGGAACCGATGCGGGAAGGCACCTTATACAAAAGTCACTTGAAGCGTATAGAAAATTGAAAAAGAGATTTGATGTAGACCTTATACTTGTCTCAGGTCCCAACCTAAAATTAGATGATTCTAATGATTTTTACAACCTCGGCTTTGTCGACAACTTGCATGAGTATGTCTATGCGTCCGATCTGGTAATTTCCTTGGCCGGCAGGTCGACCATAGACGAGTCAACCGTATATGGAACACCAGGAATTTTCATTCCAATAAAAAATCATTTTGAACAGGAACAAAACGCACTTAGGTTGGGATATAAGTATGAAGACATATCTAAACTGGAACGGCTAATTGAAGAAAAATTGGAATTGAGCCATCAAAATCCAATTTTAAATTCAAGAGGTGCAGAGGTCACTGCTAGGATAATTTCTGAATTATTATGATTCGTATTTTCCTGCAGATAATAACTTAGTTATGATAAATAACGGTTTTATTGGTTCGAATGTTATTCAATGGATGCGAAATTTCAGGCATTTATCTTAATGATACGTCGATATGTATTTGAGCTTTCCAGCATATAAAATAACACTTCCTTTAAGAAGCAAATGAAATGGGGTTAACGCCCGATATCACTTAGTTACAACCATCCTAACATTAGAGCTGATGAATTCTCCCACATTCTCTCTTCTGATCACGCCAGTGACAAAGTTCGATTTGCCTCCTCCTCTCCCACATTCGGACGCTATTTCTTTGAACATTCTATTACAATCTATGTTAAAGAGTGATTCACTCCTAGCAAATACTACGTTTGCCATTGAATCTAGTTCCGAGTTTAGATTAGTCAGAACGACAACTAAATTAGACTCACTAATCTTTCTGCTTGCAAATTCCCTAACTTGTTCGTCTAATAATCCAGTAAATGTGCCACTAATGATGCAAGGCCCTGTGTTACGTGTCGGCTCCGGTTCGATATTATTAAGAACTTCTTCTGTTAGTTTCCTTAATTTCTTGAGATGTAAGATGTTAGTTTGGTTCAATTTTTTGACTGTCTCATCGACTGTATTGTAATTTGCTCCTGTCTCTGTACAAATCTTCAATATCTTGGAGGAAAGATCTATAGCGTGGCTATTGGCAGCATCGGAAACCACAAAATTTATTTCATAGTCGGAACCTATCCTATTCATCCGTGTAATCAGGAAGAAACCGCATTCTTCGAGATTAGCAGCATGATCCATCACGCATGCCGCCAAGTCATGACCTTCGATCTCAACAACTCTAACCTCATTATTCCCTCCAATACGGTCTTCATTTGCTCTAAGGTTTGGTAGATGACTCTTTGCCTCAGCCAGTGATCCGAAAGAGTGGATAATAACTCTTCTCCCTTGACGAATTAACTTCCCTTTCTGCCTCTATAACACTATCCACTTCAATGTCTTTAGCAGTAATAAGCACTAGATTATCGTAATCCCTATGTTCCACTTTCCGGACATTAAGTGTTTTACCCATTAGCTTCTGAAGTGAGCCTATAAATGCGTGCTCACTTGTGTGTGCTAGTTTGTTCTGCATCTGAGTTATAACTAGTCACGCGATATATTATACATATTCACTTTACAGTTCCTTTAAAACGAAACGTCCCGTTTGACAATCTGATAGCAATGGATATTAGCCATCCACAAAAGATGAGTCGTTGTATACAGGGTTTTCATGCACCGGCGCTCCATGAGACTCCGCAAAAAAGATCTTGGATTTCTACATTCAGATGGATTAGACTGATTAGTTGCTTAAGTAAACAAAAAAGGCCAAGGAAGGAGGACAATTGGCTGGCAAACTGGAAGGAGAGTTGCTGGACAAATGTGGTTATTTGAAGAAATAATCAAGCTTATTGTGGGCAAATGTTTGTGTACAGTTAGGACACGGTTCAGACTCATTGCTGAGGATGGCCGAATGAAAGGATTCTTCGTCCATCTGTATCAGCGAGAGAAATTCGGAGCCACAATTCCTACATCTAAGCATCAACTGCGTCATAGTTTTGCTATCACAAGAATCAGCTATTTTAACATTAAGCTATCAACTCCGATTGAGCAATCTAACGAAAAAAATAAATCAAAACACACCATCAATTTCCATCGCTTTCTAATGCTAGACGTATTATATTCAAGTTTTCTTTACCCCGGGAATCGTGTTATTGCCAATCATACTACCACTCACAAATCATCAAGCAATCCTACCTCACCGGTGTATCCGGTAACAATTGCGATATCAGTTGAAGACCATGTCATACCTGTCCTTTTCTGTCTACTCGAAGTATTTCAAAGTCTTCGAACTGCCTTTGGCGTAAACCGGAACAGATTTATCTTTTTCCAAGACTCTAAAATTCCATAAATGACATATTTTTAAAAAGTATTAAATTCCAATTAGTCTTAAGGGCGGCTTAGATATACCTCTATTATGTGGGGTTGGGTAGATCTATTCCAATAGGTGTGCATTGCAGTCACTCTTTTAAGGAATCAGGATTAGCCAATTTGTTAGTCAGCACACAATGCAACGTTTTGAACATTTTTTTTATGATCAGACAACCTAACACCCTCGATCTTGTTGATTATTAATACTCATACGTATCAACGATAATAGCTTAGAAAATCTAAAGGGCTTCAACAGTATCTCATTATTATTCTTGATCCCGATTGAGTAAAGGTCTTGTCTAACACTATCCGGAGGCAAAGTAGTTGTAAAGATAATTCGCTGGTCTGGTCTTTTATTAACAATCTCTCTAGCAACCTGAATGCAGGGAATGTCCTTAAGGTGTGTATCTAAAATAATAATCATGTCAAATCCGTGGGTTTTGTTTTTGCTTGTGTCTGTGATATTGAGAAGCTCATCTATACATTTCTTGCCACTATCTGTAATTGCCATGTTTTTGAAGCCCATTGAACGTAGCCAAATACTGTATATCTGTTGAAGATCTCGTTCTGGTTCTGCGACGAGAATCTGGATTGGGATTTCTAGTGGATAAATGGCTGACTCTGCAACTTCCTTGGCCGTTTTGTATCCTGTCATTCTACGATTGGTTGTATCTATAGTCACGGTATGGTTATGAGAAATCTGATGCTTGTGGTGGTCAAATGGATGCTTGCTTAGTAATGAGCCTGAATGAGGACATATGATAGTAATATGATTTTGTCGTAGTCTTCGCCATTCTATATAATTCTCTTGCCACCACTTCTCAACCAGCTCGCACTGGTCAAAGTGTTTATTCCTAAAAAGGTTATCAGCACAATCAGCAACAATAAGTACGTCTCTGTCTTTTAGCTCTTGTTGTAATTGTACTTTGAACTCCTCGAATGGTGTTAGATCGCCTGCTAAAACAGAATCATAAAATGGTTTCAGATTTACGATGAACAAGTTTCTTTTATCGATGTTTTCTTCGTAATTTTTAATCCGAGAAGAAATCTTCGATAAGTGTGATGTGTCATAGGCATTAACAGTAGCATAGATACAAAGCTGCTTTTCTGCTAGTCCTTGATTGATGTAGTTTATTGCGGCAAGGTCGCGGTTAGAATTGATATCATACAAAAGCATAACATGTTGACCGCGAGAAGATGGGTTAGGTACGACGTACATCTACTTCTCTCCCACGACAATATTAATAAAGCAATGCATGAAGACTGTGCCAAGACTAGCTCACGTTATCGTAGTTTGTTGTGCATATAATTTAGCTGTTGTTGATCGAATTCCTGCAATGGTAAATACTGCTAGCCACCTTGCCATAAATGACCCTAATGCGCTTGAATATCGTACGTAGCCCGCATAGAGCACCTTTCTACTCTAAATCTTTGCGAATTACCTATTCTCATGCTCCCGCAAGTGTAACTAATAAATCAGTCACAAAACCAGCACACAATCCGACAAATATACCCATCATCATGATATTGTTTGTAGTCTGTCGTCTACCAGAATTGTACATCAACATTGAAACATAGACTAATGCTCCGCCTGCCATAGACAAGAATAACACATAAGCTATCGTAGAATTCCAGAAGCTACCGACAATGGTCCCAACAAATGTAGGGCCACCACCAATTAAGCCGGCCATAATTAAGAAGCGAATTCTTGGTTTTCTCACGAGACCTGTCAATGGGCCGGCAATTCCAAAACCCTCTGTTGCGTTATGAGATCCAAATCCAATTATCAAGAGTATTGCTAATCCTATTGCACCCGATATGTAGGATTGGCCTATTGCAAGCCCTTCACTAAAGTTATGTGCGCCTATGCCTATTGCGATCATTGTGGATAATTTGTATGCATTTATCTCTTGCAACAGTAAGTGTTGTTCTTGTTGACTACCGTCACTAGCTTTATTGCCACTACCATCTTTGACCACATCCTTTGCTGATGCTTCTTGTCGGTTTCGCAGGAATGATTTCATCGTTGCTGTTGAATTATGACCACTCTTAGACATCATGTATCTACTCTCATAAAAGACGAGACCCAGAAGTCCTATTGCAAGCCCTCCAAACATTGCAAGAAGATCAAATACTGCATTTCCCAAAGGAGATTTACCTGCAAAAGCGCCTTGTGCAGCGATTCCAACTGATTGCCAAGCATGACCAAATACATCTATTATAAGAAATACCAAAATTCCTATTGCAAACGCATTGAGAAATCCTTTCTTTTTTGGGTTTACATTCTGCAGTACAGCCAAAGGTAATCCAAGGAATATTGTAAAACCAGCTATGGATCCTAGAAGCAAAAGTTGCCAATACTCCATCATACTATCACTTCACCATACTCACGTATAACGCGTCTCTTGTCGTACCATTCCTTTTTTTATGCCATTAAAGTAAGGTACAATATTCGTGAGATCGCGGTAGCCTCGAAGACCAATAGGGGAGCGAAATACAGGAATGTCGCCGAGTCTATTCATATTAGGCTAACCTAGTTAGGTCTTCCTAACACGCTATTTAAACATTTTTACTGGATCATGATCTCACTTCGAAAAATCTAAATTATGATATTGAAGCTTATATTTATCTAACTACTCCTATTACAACATTTTCCCGCAGGAATATTATGACCGTGGGGACATTTCCTTGGGTGTTTCAATAATGTGCATAAAGCGTCGGTAAATTCGTTATTCATGTGATGCTCTATGCCACAAGCCATTTCCTCATCTATATCGATCTTTAGCGCATATTTCATCATTACTTCGAGCAACCTTGTATTACGAATCATTTGTCTTCCGATGTTGTTGCCTTGAGAAGTAATCCTTACTATACTGCCTCTCTCATATTCTACCAAGTTGGCTTCGTTTAGCTTGCGGAGCATTTCGACGACAGATGGTTGTCTAATGTTGAGTAATTTGGCAATCGAGCTTATTTTGGGTTCTTCGCCTTTTTCAACAATATACCATAAGGCTTTCAGATACATTTCTATATGCTCAGATTCAGCGGTTCCTATGTAAAGCTCCTCTTCATCTTGCTTTCTCCTTTCGTTTTTTACACTAGATGTTCTCCTTGTGGATGCGACTTTCTTAGTATATATGGCCTTCAAAGATACGCTTCTAGGTATATGCCAAGGATTCATTATTAACTTTATGACGCTTTGGATATCGCAGTCCCTAGCGAGTATCTATCGTGTTGTTTTAGTAGGTACCCAGTTTATGCGAATATTTGCCATATTTCATATTAAAATTTAATCTTCTTCATATTCGTATCATTTACTAGATCTATGATATCTGACTTTGTGCATATAATAGAAGCATCTTTTTATGTCATCAGCTGAACAGCATTCCATATGTACTTGATTACTTGATCTCTCCGAACGGACGATGACTACCGAAGCTTCTAAAATTTAGGTGGCAGCGATAAAGCCTCTTTCTGAGAGAATTGCATGTTCTTTAATTTAGATAAACCTTCCTTCTGCGGCCATTGAATATTGAAGTGATCCCACTCTGATTATCTCCCGCATCAAGATCATTCTTTATGATATCTGTATCGGTCATTACTATTAGATCTGCATAGTATCTCTTTACATGCAACCCTCCAAATCTTGCTACACTCTCATCGTCTATTACTATATTGATTTTAGCCATCTTCTGCTGATTACCTTTCAAATAATTGCTTCTCGATTCGATGTTGCGATAACCTAATTAAACACTGTTGACTATATCCTATTGTAGTAGGTATAAGCGCCACGACAGATTTACTCAATGTAGAGCTTCATTGTCATAATATATATTCAAATTCTAGGAACCAGTCAGATCGTATTCCATTTGATTGCGGTATAAGTATGGAACAATTGTTAGAGAGCGCACTAAAACAAAATATTGACGTGCTTTTTGTAACTAACCATAATACGCTTAAGGGCTATCATGAGATACTTGAGTACCAACAAAATCATAGAAAATATTATGATATTAGGATTTATCCTGCGGAAGAAATTACAGTAGATAATGGAGGGCATGTACTTGCATACGGCATAAACAAAACTGTTACGCCGGGAATGACTCTAGAGGAAACGCTAGACGAAATAAAACGACAAAACGCAGTATCATGCGCAGCTCATCCTTTTGCAGTTTCAAATGGTATCCGGGGAAAAGCGAGCCTATGCGATCTAATGGAGTCCTTTAATAGCAACAACGTGGACATCTTTTCCAATATCCTTGCAAGCAAATTCGCAGAATATCACAAAATGTTCACAATTGCAGGAAGCGATTCTCATGTCTGTTCTACCGTGGGTAGATGTCGAAACGCAATTGAATCCGAGAACAACATCGATTCTGTTGTTGACAATCTGCTTAAGGGAAGATCCAAGATCCATAGCGCAAATTATGCAACTAAAAAGGAGCTTTATGAACATGCTTACTATGTTCTCTCCAGCTCTAGTGAAGCCTTAATGAATTATGTGTTGGAATACCACCCTAAGACTTATCATCTATTTAAATGGGCCTTGACTTCTTTTACTTCCAATCCTAACAGCAGATTTTGGTACACATTAGGATCGTTCGCTCTTTATCTGACAAAGAGAGTTTCAAAGAAGGTAAACATGGGTGGATATACTCCTGAGATCTTCCAAGAGAGATCGTGGAAAAGACTAATTTCTTTAGCACTCGTACCTTGAATTGTTTGATCCGAGACCTGGAGCGAGTCCATATGAGGGCTAATTCAATAGCTCTCATAACTTGCATCAAGAGTTCATGATTCAACATTGTGTCAGATGTGTATCGTTGCCACGACTTTGTAGCCGGTATTCGATTGTGATGGATCTAGATTATACGTTTAGATTTCGTTAACGATTTTAATCTAATACTGATTATCAACTTCAACTTCAAACTAGTATATATGAGGACTCCTTCCAAGTATCCACCAATTATTAAATTCAAGGCATTAACAGGTTTGAAAAAAGTTGGCATCAAATGAACACGGGCTGAATAAGGCTCGATATCTATTGAAACAAGCGATTGTAGTCAGTACCAATAATCAAAGAAACTATCCAAAAGGAATATCCGGATTGGCTACTTGTTTTAGTAGTATATAGAGTGAAGATATTTTTGTTGAAGTCTAAGATAAAGATGAGATCGGGACATGAGATGTTTAGCATGAAAGTTGAGCTCTCGAAACGAAACACCATGTTCAGAAATAAGATTATGATTAACAAAGTGACACTAATGATAATGGTTAAGAAAGCTCTTTAAACGATATGGTTTTAATATGCAACAAGGACAGG